>CAZIWQ010000468.1:0-5791 GCA_964542355.1 uncultured Armatimonadia bacterium | reverse complement strand
GGTCCACGGGCTCACGCCCGTGGCTAAAGTATGTCGCCCCGTCGGGGCTGAACGGAAGGCTGCATCGAGGTGAGTGGCCGATCCCGGAGACCAGAAGAATCATGCTTAACGCGGCACTAGTGGGCGGCACCGGTCGCCCCGCTATTACTCGGCGCACAGCCGGCGGGCCCGCTGGGCGCACTCGGCGTAGACCTCCTCGACGTCCTGCCCCGGAAAACACCCCTCACGCATGACCACCTCGCCCTCAACGACGGTTGCCCTGACGTCGGCGGCCCCGGCGGCGTAGACGAGTTGTGAGACGACGTTGTGGAGCGGCCGCAGGTGTGGCCCGCGCAGGTCGACGAGCGCGATGTCGGCGCGCTTGCCCACCTCGAGCGTCCCGACGAGTGCCCCGATGCCCGCGCAGCGAGCGCTCTCCCGGGTGGCCATCGCCAATGCCTGTGCGGCCGGAACGACGGTGGGGTCGCCGGTGTGACCCTTGTGCACGATGGCCGCCAGGAGCATCTCCTCGAACAGGTCCAGATTGTTATTGGAGGCGGCGCCGTCGGTGCCCAGCCCCACCACGGCATGCTGCGCCAGCAGCGCGGGAACCGGCGCAAAGCCGCTGGCCAGCTTCAGGTTGCTCCCCGGGCAGTGGACCACCGCCACGTCGTGCGCGACGATGGTCTCGATATCGCGCGCGTCCAGCCAGACGCAGTGGGCGGCAGTGACCGCGCAGTC
Source organism: uncultured Armatimonadia bacterium (assembly GCA_964542355.1). Classification (GTDB taxonomy): domain Bacteria; phylum Armatimonadota; class Zipacnadia; order Zipacnadales; family JABUFB01; genus CAZIWQ01. The sequence continues at coordinate 5,071 of CAZIWQ010000468.1, read as the reverse complement.
GAGCACCCCGAGCGCGGCCAAATGTTGCACCGGCGAGACGCCATGGCGCGCGACGGACTCTGCCACCTCGCTCTGGGTCTCCGCGACGTGGATGTGGATGGGGAGGGCTTGCTCGCGCGCCGCGGCGGCCACCCGCTCGAGCAGATGGTCCGGGCAGGTGTAGGGGGCGTGTGGGCCGAGCATCGGGTGGATGCGACGGCTGGGATGTGTCCGCGTGCGGGCGGCGAAGTCCAGCGCCGCGGTCAGGACCTCGCCCGCCTGCGGCAGAAAGCCCAGGAGTACACCGGAGGGGCAGGCGCGAATGCCGCCGTCGACCGCGGCCTCGGTGGCCGTCTCATAGCAGTGATACATGTCGGTGAAGCACGTCACTCCCCCCCGCAACAGCTCGAGGATCCCCAGCCGCGTCCCCCAGTACACATCCTCGGGCACCAGCTTCGCCTCGGTGGGCCAGATCCGGTCCTCCAGCCACGGCCTCAGCGGCATGTCATCGGCGAACCCGCGGAACAGGGCCATCGCCAGGTGGGTGTGGGCGTTGATCAGCCCGGGCACCGCGACGCAGTCGGTGCCATCGATCGTCTCGTCGGCGGCGGTGGCGGGCGCCTGTCCGGCGGGACCGACATACGTGAGTACCCCGTCTTGCCACTGAACGACTCCGTCGGCGATGGGCGCGGCGTCCGGCACCATCGTCAGGACCGTTGCGTTCTGGATGCGTGCGACGGCCATGCCTAGAGTTCCCTCTCAATCATGAAGTTCGCCCAGCCCGCGAGCCAGCGTGTGTACTGCGACGCAGGGACGCGCGCCAGGTGCGCGGAGGCCTGTGCGACATGCTGGCGGGCCATGGCGGAGACGGCTGCGACGGCGCCGAGCCGGACCATCAGGCTGGTGACCTCGGCCACCTCGCCCGGGGCGGCCTGCGGATTGCCCACTACGCGGTCCAGCAGGGCGGACTGCGCGTCGTCGGCCAGCTCATAGGTCTTCAGCAGGATGGGTGTGCGCTTGCCCTCGAGGATATCGCTGCCGACCGGTTTGCCGAGCTTGCCCTGCTCCCCGACCACACCGAGGACATCATCTTGCAGTTGGAACGCAGTGCCACAGTGGGCGCAGAAGGCGCGCAGGGCCGCGACCAGAGGGTGATCGGGGTCAGCCGTCTCGAGGCCGAGCATTGCCCCGGCCTTGCCGGCGAACTCATACAGGGCGCCGGTCTTGAGGTACATCATGCGGAGGGCCTCGTCCATGGTAACGTCTGCGGCCGGCCGGCGCTCAAACTGCACGTCGAGCGTCTCACCCTCGACCAGGTCGGCCACAACGTTGAGCTCCAGGTCGCCGACGAGGTGCAGCAGGAGGGGGGCGGGGGTGTGCTGGCCCTGCAGGAAGGTCCACACGCACAGCCCGTGCTGCACATCACCCGCGAGCATCGACAGGCTGATCCCGTAGTCATCGGCCTGGGGGACGTCGAGCTGCCAGTCGGTGGCCCCGAGCTCGGCGCCGAGTACGTGTCCGGTGGGGCCGCCGCGGCGCAAGGCGTCGTGGTCGATGATGTCGTCGTGCATGAGCGTCCACGTGTGGAAGAGCTCGAGGGCGGCCGCAGCCGGGAGCACATCGCGCTCGCGACCCCCGACCGCGCCGCAGGCCAGGAGCAGGACGGACGGGCGCAGCCGCTTGCCACCGCGCTCGAGATAGGCCGCGACGAGGCGCCGCAGGTGCTCCGGCCTCACTCGCGCGAAGACCTGCGACTGTGCCAGGAACTCGTCGACCCACGCGGTGCGCTCGGCGAGCGCCGCCAGGAACTCACTTATGTCGGCCATCGGTGGTTCGTCCCTTCAGCCCTCGTCGCCTTCGGTGGCGGGGGGCGCGGTCTGCGCCGGCGTGCGGAGCCGGCTCAGTTCGACCAGCGAGGCTGTGCGCAGAGCTGCCACCGCGGAGTCGTCGAGCAGGTCAACCTGATCGCCGACTGCGGGGACGCACACCGGGTGGCCGGTCTGGGCGATCAGCAGCTCGGCGAAGGTGAACGCCGCGGCCGGCTCGCCGTGGGTGATGAAGACGGTGCGTGGCTTCGCGATGGCCGCGGCCCACGCCTGCAAGCCGGCCTGGTCGGCGTGCGCCGACAAGCCCCGGATCGAGACGATACGGGCGCGCACACGATGTCGTCGCCCGAACAGCCGGACCTCGCGGGCGCCCTCGACCAGCACCCGCCCCAGCGTGCCCCGGGCCTGATACCCGACGAACAAGATGGCGTCATTGCCGTGCTCGAGGTGGTGATGGAGGTGGTGCCGAATGCGGCCGGCATTGCACATCCCCGCGGCCGAGATGATGATCGCCGGCTCCCGCAGCTCGTTGAGCTGTTGGGACTCCTGCACCGAGTTGGTGAAGCGCAGCGCCGGGAAGCCCACGGGGTTGTCGCCCGCGGCCAGCATGCTCAGCGCGTCGGCGTCGTAGCACTCCGTGTGCGCCTCGAACACCTTCGTCGCAGCTTTGGCGAGAGGGCTGTCGACATAGACCGGCAGACGCGGGATCCGGCCGGAGGTCAGGAGCCTGTCCAGACGGTAGAGCAGCTCCTGGGTGCGCCCGACCGCGAAGGCCGGCACGATCACATGGCCGCGTTCGCGCACCGTGGTGGTGATCGCGTCCGCCAGCTTGTCGTATACCCGGTCCTCCTCCGGGTGGCGGCGGTCGCCGTAGGTGGACTCCATCACCACGAAGTCGGCGCTGTCGATGGTCGTGGGGTCGCGCAGGATCGGGCGGCCGGGGTTGCCGATGTCACCCGAGAACGCCAGCTTCCGGCTGACGGGGCCCTCGGTGACCCACACCGTGAGTGAGGCGGCACCCAGGATGTGCCCGGCGTCGACCCAGCGGGCAGACAGGTTGTCCGCGACCCGCACGTCCTCGTCGTAGCGCACGGGCACGAAGTGCTCGATGACGGCCGTGGCGTCCTCGATGGTGTACAGTGGTACCGGCGGGGGCGTGGCCTGCTGGCCCTTCCGCCACTTGCGGAGCTCGAATGCGGCGTCCTCTTCCTGGATCTTCGCGCTGTCAGCCAGCATCACCCGGCACAGGTCGACAGTGGCTCCCGTCGCGTAGATCCTGCCCCGGAACCCCAGCTTCCACAGGCGCGGGATCAGCCCGCAGTGGTCGATGTGGGCGTGGGTGAGCAAGACGTAGTCGAGACGCGCCGGGTCGAACTGGAAGCGCTGGAGGGAGGCCAGGCCCACCTGGTCGTGGCCCTGGTACATCCCGCAGTCCACCAGCAGCGAGCGGCCGCCGGTCTCGAGCAGGTACTGTGAACCGGTCACCGTCCGGGCGGCGCCCAGGAACCGGATCCGCATGTGCGATCATCTCCAGTGAGTTTCCGCCTCGTTGATGCTGTATGCCCGCCCATCCTCAATCCGGCGATCGTGGCAGGCGAGAGTCTGGTCGAGCAGGTGGCGCGGATCGCGGGAGTAGAACATCTCACTCCCCGTGTCCTTGTGGATGAAGCCGGCGATATGGTCTAGCTCGTCGGCGATCCCGCCCGTGCCCAGCAGGACGCCGATGACGTTGCCGTCATCGTAGGCGATGGCGAATTCGCCCAGTGTGCCCGATCTGCCTCCGCACACGATCACGATGTCGGCGGTGCGAATCACGTCGACTTCGCGCCCCATCAGCCCGCTGCCGGTAAAGACCAGGGCGTCATACTCCTCGTACGGCGAGTGGTAGCGGGCGCGATGCTCGTTGAGGCACAGCGCGGGGGAGATGCCGATTGCCAGTCCGCCGACTTCCTTGGCACCCAGCACGGCGGCATGCGGCAGGCCCGGACAGGCGCCGGTAACGACGACCAAGTCACGGCGCCCAATCTCGCGCCCCAGCTCCCGGCACAGGTCCAGGGCGTCCTGTGACAACTCACCTCCGGCAGAGCCCACGACACCAATGGTCCGTTTGATGGTGCAACACCTCCGAACGTTCAGGTCCCCTACGGTACAACCGGCTGACGCCGCGGTTCCCCGTGCGGCTGCGCGGGGCGGGGTCGCCGGCGACGATGCGGGGCCATTATACCAAGTTCGGGCGCTCAGCAGGCAGGGGAGTGGTCCGGCCGTGAGCGTGCCGGCTGCTCCGCGGGATGGAACCTGACCCGGCCTGTGAGCGTCATACCTCCACTACATGGGCCCTGCGCGTGTCGGGATCCGCATACCCCGGCGCGGGCACAGCAACCAGGGCAGTCGGGCCGGCTGCCCTCGCACAGACTGGCGGACGCTTCCCCGGCACGCTCGGAGTTGCCAAGAGGGTGCCGGGTTGGGTAAAATCGGGTGGGGAGCGGACCGCGGCGTTGCTCCCGGCCGGGAGACACGGTCCGCCACTACGAGCGAGCGAGGCATCCATGACTACGCGAGTACAGATCGGCCTGGTGGCAGTTGCAGCCATGACCTGTGTGGGGACGATGGGCTGCGGTGGTGGAGGGGGCGGCAACTGGGGCGGAGGCGGGTTAACGGCGCCCACCAACCTGCTGCAGGTGGCTATTACGGCCACCGCCATCACGTTCAGTTGGTCCGCGGTCGCCGACGCGACGAACGGCTATGAGGTCTCGCGGATGATCACCGGCGACTGGAGCAGTCTCGGTACCGTGGCCGCGGGCACTACCCAGTACAGTGACACCGGGCTGACGGCGGGCGTCACCTACACCTACCGCGTGCGGGCGCTGGGAGCCGGTGCGACGTCGGCCTGGTCGACCGCGGCCGCCTTCACGCCGGAAGACGGAGGCGGGAGTGCTACCACCGCCACAGTCCGCGGCGTGGTCATCAGCTCCGTCGGCGGGTCGGCGATCACCGGCGTCACGGTCACCATCGGCGACCTCTCGGCCCTCACCGATCTCTACGGCCATTTCAGCGTCGCTAACGTACCGGTAGGTACGGCGACGCTGTGGGCCTCCCTGTCGGGGTACACGTTCGGCAGCCCGGTATCGATCGCAGTGGTGGCCGGCGACAACGACCTCGGCAACGTGGTGATGACGCCCGCGAGCGAGGGCCCGCCGCCGCCACCGCCGATCTAGTGCCCCGTTAAGCGTCATTCTGATGGTGTGCGGGGTCCTCCCATGAGCCCG
>CAZIWQ010000467.1:0-5799 GCA_964542355.1 uncultured Armatimonadia bacterium | reverse complement strand
CATCATGCAGCCATACGAGATACTGAGCGCCATCTGCCCGTCCTGATCCGGGAATGACGCAAAACTCAGAAACTCCGTGATAAGAATGCCGTCGATATCGTAGACGGAGGTGATCGATTCGTCGTTCTCGATGAATGGTCCCGAGAAAGGCACCGCGTCGACACCGAGGCGGTAGTCTACGTTGTCCACCCGTACCGTCGTGTAGCTCGCGCCGAACTCAGTTGGCCACCTGTGCAGCAGGGATACCCCGTTGTCGTCCGGGTTGTCCGGGTCGCCGCCAGTGGTCCCCAGGTTGAAGTGGTCTCTGGGGACAGTTGGGTAGCGTGTCGGCGGACCGCCCTGGCCCCCCCCCAGACTCACGCAGAGGCTCAGCCAGTCGTTGGAGATGCTCAGTACCCCCGCCACACCGCGCGTGCCCACCGTGGGCGCCGCCGGGGTGCTCGCATCACTGGTCTGTGCGCCCGCGGCACCTGCCGCGGCCGCCACCTTCGCACCCCCTCCGTCGCCACCGCATCCAGCTACCAGCATGACCAGGCCGAGCGCACAGCAGACCAGCACCACGACGAACCGCTGAGAGACAAGCACAAGCGTCTCCTTCTCGAGCAGGATGAGGGGCCCCCGGGGCCCCGGGGAGCAGCGCCGACCGGGCCCCCATCCCGGACCAGCCGCGGAACAGGCGGGTGCAACGGCCCAGGCCCCGCGCCCTGACCCACCCGCCATCGGACAGCATCATACAGGTTAGCCGGCCCCCGGTTCAAGGCCGGTCTCGGCGATCGCGCACGCGTCCGCGCAGCGTTACGGCCAAGGCGGCGCAGTCCCCCGCACGCTGTGTGCGCCAGGGACCACGCCGCGCCGTACATCACGGCGTACAGGGCATCTTGCCCACCACATCCGGCGGGAACGACCGAAGTCTCTCAGAACGGCTGGTCCCCCACCAGAATCGTGTTCGGTGCCAGGAACCTGTGCGTCAACTCGCGGGGTCCCGGGAACCAGCCGCGACCGATCTGCGTCTGGTTTAGGTTGGCGTAGTAGACGGCGGAGAGCAGCGCCGGCGAAGTGCTCGACTGGTTCAGCCGATACAGCGCCCCGCCGCGCAGGTACCAGACGAAGTTCAGCCGGTTGCGCGCGGTCACGAGGGTGGCGTTGCCGTGGGCGCCGCCGTCGGGGTCATAGCGCGTGATTGCGCCCTGGACGCTGCTGGTGGCGTAGGAGACGGAGATGTACACCTGAGCCCCGGTCGGTCCGGCCAGGTCGTACCAGCCCGAGGTTAGCACGGGGGTGGTGCCGAACACCAGGCGACGGGTGCCCGCGTCCCATGTGAGCGGATCGCCCGCTCCGAGCTCCGGCCCCGTCCCGACACCATAGTACGTCCCGCAGGTTCGGACAGCGCGCCCGGCCGGAACGGACGCCTCATTCCACCACAGCGCCACGGCCGAGTCCGTAGCGGTCGGCTGTCCGCTCGGGGTCCAGTCCCACCACGACGACGCCAGGATGGGCCAGGGAGCGAACCCGAACCGATCCGGTTTGGTGCCCGTCAGGACGCCCTCCGCGATCACGTTGGGGGCAGGGAGCTGGTCACACGCGAACCAGGCATCGGGTACCGCCGCACCGACATAGTCGGTCTCGGTGTAGATGTTCGTACTGTTGACTCGACACGGGGTGCCGTCACTGTCACCTACCATGGGGTCCCCGCGCGGAGGCATTTCGCGGCGTGCGGTCACATGATCTGCACATCGTCAAACCACACCGTAGCATCACTGTTCACGTTGTAGAGGTAGACTTGCGTATCCCTTGCGTCGACGGGCACCGTGAAGCTGAGCGCGTACTCATTCCACTGCTCGTCAGGGAGCGTCGACACCTTGCGGAGCGGGAAGTAGCGCTCCGCCCCCGTCTGGGGGAACACGACGACCTGCGGCCCGATTGCCGCGGCCGTGCCGGCGCTGCGCCGCATCCGGCACCGCACCTCGTAGCTGCCGCCGGCTTCGACATGCAGCGACTGGTGCGCCCCGAGGAACGCCCCGCGCTTCCCCGCCAGCTTGAGGCAGGTCTTCCCCTCCGCGGCACCCTCGGGGTCGACGGTCGCCCGGTCGCCGCTCTGGTAGCTCCAGCTCGCGGGCCGACCCTCGGGACCTGTCACCTCGAACCCGCCGTTGGACACGATGGGCGACAGCCACGCGGTCATCGCCTCGGCCCGACCCGCACACGTGAGCGCCACCCGCAACTCCACTGGCGCGGTGGGCATGCTCGCGCCGGCGAGCGGCAACTCAACGCTTGTCGTGGCCGCCGCTCCGGCGCTGAACGGGCGGCTCACCGGCACCGGCCACAGCACGCCCGCGACCTCAAGCGTGCCGGAGTGCGCCGCCTGACTACGGTTGGTCACGATCAGCCGCACGTGTGACTGGCGCAGCGCGGCCGTTACCTCGAAGGGGCTCCGCAGGAGGACCTCATAGGGCCGACGCACTGTCACCGCGCCGGTCCTCAGTGTGACATGCCCGCGCAGGCAGCCAGGCCCCGCACCGGGTGGGACCGCCACCGGCAGGCGCACGCTCGTCACCGCCCCGGCCCTCACGGCGACAGGAACCTGTGGTGACGGGGCACCCGCCGTCGCCGCCTCCGTACTGAGCTGCCCGCTCACGTCGCGGTCGCCAGGGTTGGTGAGCACGACCTCCAGCTCCGCGCCCTCGCCCGTGAACGCCGTGGCAACGGGCACGCGCACCAGCGGCTCGCAGCGGGTGCTGATGAGCACCGTCGCGGCACGGCTGAGCGGGGCGGTGAACACCGCCCGGGTGCCCTCCCGGCTCACCGCCAGCGGTCCCTGTTGCCCCTCCAGGTCGAAGCTGTACCCGGCGAGGGGGCCGCCCTCCCCCACCTCCACGGTCACCGTTGCCCCCACCCGGGCCTGCGGGTTGATGAGGTTGATGATGCGCACATCATTGGCGGCATCCTGCAGCACGCTGAGCTTGGCCTCGACCGCTTCATCACTGCTCGCCAGGCCAACGTTGTCCATGAAGCGCGCGCGGTAGAGCAATTGCTTGGTGCGCTGGCGCAGCGCGATCAGCCGCCCCGCGGGCTGGGCTGAGAACGAGTCATAGCGGTTGCCCTGCAGGTGAACGCGCAGGACCACGTCATCGGCGGCGATGCCGTAGGTGCCATTGGCTACGCCGTCATAGAGGATGTAGTCGGGGAAGGTGTAGTGGAACACCTCGGGGGCGAAGCGCTTCGTCGCGCCCCACAGGCCGCGCTTGCGTGCCGAGGCGGGCGAGATCAGGTGCATGTCGGCGAACTGGCCGATGGCATCACCGCACCCCTCCATCGCAAACGCCCACTCCGGGTTGCGCGCGCGCCCGCCGGCCACCATCTGCTCCATCGTTCGCGCCAGCGAGGCGCCCCAGATCCCGTGGTCGACGTGGCCGTGGTCGGGCGCGAAGCAGATCCGCTCGCTCGCGGCGCACGTCTCATCCAGGTAGATCCCATCGGCCCCGTAGCTCTCCCCGTACTGCGACACACACCAGTAGTACAGGTGGCGTTTCGCCCACGCTTCGGTGAACGGACACGGGACCGTTCGCAGCCACGGGGTGCCATAGCGCTCCTGCTCGGCCGCCGCGAGGCGGGTGTCGCCCGAGCACTCGCCACCGTACGAGCGCAGGGCGTACCGCCGCCACTCGGACCAGTCCCAGATCGGGCACGTAGGCGGCAGCAGCGACCGCGGCGTGTCGCCGAGCGTCGCGACATCGCCCCACGTCACCTTCCAGAACTGGCTGGAGACGTAGAACGTGATATGCGCGCCCCAGCGCTGGACCTCCCGCACCGCGGCCTTGAACTCATCGAGCGTGCCCAGCACCGGATTGGGGTACGGCAGCGAGTCACAGTTGTTCCCGCCCGTCATCTGGCCCCAGACCTGGATCGTGTTCGTGCCCATCTCCCGCATCGGCTTCAGGAACTCCGGCAGGCGGCGAAACGGCACGCGGCTCGAGCTGGCGCTGACCACCAGTCCGTACCACCCGTCCGCTTCGCGCACCCACTCCGGTGGCTGTGGCTTCTTCATCCAGCTCTGGGCATACTCGCGGTAGGCATCGGCCGCGGTGTGCCAGTCGCCCCCGTGCACCCCCACGACGACCGCGGGGGATGTCCAGTCGCGTCCGGGGCGTAGGTGCACATACCGCGTGACCCCGAGCGCGAGCGTGCCCGCCTCCGCCTGTGCCGCCGCCCTCAGCTCACTGCCGAGAAGGGTCGGGTCATGGCTGGCGAGGTAGACGCCATGGGCCGGGCGCGGCTCGTATAGGTCGAGCCATGCCATCGCCCCCCCGGCGGGATACCGCACCGTGCCTCCGCCCGAATGCGCCGGGTCCGACACCTCCGTGCCGCCCTGCCAGTTGGGGAGGATCAGCCGATCGTCACTGCTGCCGGCCCCCAGACGGAACCCGCGCACCAGCGGGCAGGCAACCTCCACGATGTCAGGGCCGGACTGGTTGTTGGCCGCCAGCGTGAAGCTGAGCTCACGACCAACCAGCCGCAGCGACACGACCGCGGTCGTTCCCTCACCGACGCGATAGTGAGCGCTGGCACCATCCTCGGTAGTGTCCAGCCGTGTGAGGCGTAGCTCACTCGTCGGGATCGGCACCGGCGCGCTTGCGCCGGGCGGAAGCTGGCGCAGCTCGAACGGCGCCTGCCCATCGGCCCCCGGGAGGCATTCCACCCCCGCCGTCTTGTCGTAGAGGCCGACCAGCCCGCCGGTGTCGCGGAGCACCGTCACCCGCACCAGCTCATTCTCAAGTACCGCAAAGCGCTCGGCGTCGACCTCGTAGCTGACCGCGGGGATGCCCAGCCCCGGACTCGTCCCGTCGGCGGCAGCCCGTAGCTCGGCGCGTAGCAGGAGGGCTGCGGGGACCCCGCCGACTCCTGCCGTGACCGGGAGCGGCCCCCCACCGACCGTGGAGAACGACCGACCGCCATCGGTGGACAGCGAGAGCGTCACCTCGCCGGCGCCTGCCTGTCGCTCCCACTCGGCCGCACTCAGCCGCGACAGCCCCGGAACGCTGAGGGGGGGTGTCAGTGCCCACCCGCTACGTGCGGGCGAGCGACGGAGCCCGGCGGGGCCCAGTCCCTCCGGTGCCGGCGACCCCTCGCGTGCGAGCACCACCTTGTCCAGCAGCGCGCCGCCATGCCAGTTGTGCAGCCACAGCAGATGGATGCCGGGGGCGAGGTCATAGACCGGCCCCTTCACCCACACCCAGCGGCCCGCGGTCTCGCCATCGCAGTCAGTTGTCCAGCGGGCCTCGCCATAGTCCATCGACTCACTGTGACACCATCCGCCCCCCTGGGGGAAGAAGGCGCGCGACCAGCGGACATAGCGGCCGGCGCGCGACACGCAAACAGGGAACAGCGCCCGGTCGACCTTCGCCACGCCGCGGCCGCCGGAGCACTCCGCCTGCGCGGTTCCTGTAGGAGGGTCGGCGATGAGCTCCAGCGCGTCCTCCGCCTCGACGGCGATCGTGTCACTGTCGCCCGCGGCGAACCACTCGCCCAGCGTGAGGCGCCCGTCGCGCACCTGACACGCGGCGAGGCGGAGGGAGTCGAGCGGGAACTCGCGCCGCACCGGCGCAGCCATCCCGAGTGACGTGCAGAGGGTAGCGAGCAAGAGCCAGTGGGACATGCGCATGAGACCAGTCAGCCTCCTGCAGGAGCAGCGCGACCGACCCGCGCCGCCGTTGCCGTGTCGTTCTGTAGGGCGCGGGCCTGTACCGCGCCGCCGTGGCCGTTGCCTGCGGGCGGGGCCGTTCCTGGGACCGCGACCGTCCC
>CAZIWQ010000466.1:711-5799 GCA_964542355.1 uncultured Armatimonadia bacterium | reverse complement strand
ATGACAGGCAAGCGGAACGGCGCATAAAACAGCGGCGTCGTCCCGCTCGACACGCGTCCCCGCCGACCGAGACAGTCGGCCGACGCGGCACTCGCCGCTCATACCTCGCCGTAAGCCCTCGTCGTCCGGCCCCTGCCGGCGTCCGAAGGTCTTCGCCGCGGCGGGCACGAACTGCTGCTGGGGCCGCCATGTCTACGCCGTCGGCGGGAACGAGGAGGCCGCTCGCTTCGCAGGAATCAGCGTCGGCGGGACGAAACTGATGGGGTACGAGCTGGACGTCATCGCCGCGGCCATCAGTGGCGGCGCCAGCCTGATCGGAGGCTATGGCTCCGCCCTCGGTGCGCTCCTCGGAGCCGCCATCATGGGCGTGCTGCGCGCCCACCCGCAGTTTGGGGGGATCATCATGTTCGGCGGCTGGCCGCTGTTCGCCAAGTCGCCGGGGCCTTCGAGGGCCACACGCCCGGCAAGGTCAAGGTCATCGGCTTCGACGTCCTGTCCAGTGAGTGGGACTACGTCCGCGAGGGGTATGTCGCCGCGCTTGTCGCCCAGCGCTGTCTCGCCTGGGGCAGGGAGAGCATGCAGACCCTGCATGACATCGTGGCGGCCCGCTCCCACACCTCGCCCCGGGGCCGCTCGGCCCCTCATCAACCGGGAACAGAGCATGCCGCAGTTCTCATCGGAGGTGTTCCGCTAGCCAATGCTTGTGAGTCTTGTCATGTACGTCGTGACTGGCGCCGTCGTGGGCTGGGTGGTGAGTCTGCTCCTCGGTCGCGACTTCGAGGGCGGATGCATCGCCTATGTCATCATCGGCATCGTGACGATGGTGGTGCTGGGTCTCCTGATCCGCCTGTTGTGGGCTCTGCTGCTGATCGGGCTGGTCCTGATTGCCGCGGCCTGGCTCTACGACCTCATCCGTGCCAGATCGCCCCGGGGGTGACGCCATGCACTACAGCCTGATGGCCTGGATCGTCGTCGGCGCGATCGCGGGCTGGATCACCAGCCTGCTGGTCGGGAAGGACTTCCGTGGTGGGTGCTGCGGGCTTGTGCTGATCGGGATGCTCGGGGCGGTGCTGGGCGGCGCTCTGTTCCGGCTCGCCGGCGGGGTCCCGATGGCCGGCGTCAACATCCACAGCGTCGTGGTCGCCGTCGTCGGCTCGTTAGTGTTGCTGTGGCTGGTCCGGCTGGCGGCGGGCAGACGCGAGAAGTGAGGGGAACGGCGAAGGCAACCACGGAGCCACGGAGAGCACAGAGACGCACTGAGAACGGCAGGGAGTTGAGGACGGCAACGGCGCATCGAGCGTCGTCTTCTCTCCTCTTCCCTCTCCGTGCATCTCCGTGTTCTCTGTGTCTCCGTGGTTGCCGTTCCTCCCCCGGCCTCCCCTTACTCGTCGGAGAACCCCTTCACACTCGCCCATGCCGGTAGCACGATGGTGTGCATCCGCATCGTATAGCGATAGTCGGCGCCCCAGGCGCTGTCCCCGGTGAACTCCCACTCGTGGTCTTCCTTGCCGCCCCACAGGTTCTTGTTCTGTGTCAGTGGCTCATCGGCGCCCGGCTCCCCCGGCTTGCCCTTGCGCAGGCAGAAGTCGCGCTTGTCGCAGATCGCGCCCATCTGGTCCGGTGTCAGCACATACTCGTGGGTGTCGAGGACGTCATCGTCGTCACCGAATGCATCCCAGATGATGCGGACGACCTCCGAGGCGATGCTGAGGATCTGTCCCACATAGGGGATGGCCTTGAGGCCGTCGTCCACCGCCTGCCACACCGCGTTCTCCTGCTTGTGGTCGGCGCTGTCTTCATCCCAGACGGTGACGTTGAACTTCAGGCCCCCACACCCCGGATCGCCCAGGTAGAGCATCTGATCGTCGGTGACCTGCTGCTGCTCGCGATCCACCTCGATCAGCATGAACTCATCAAACCCGAAGATCTTGGATGAGTCGGAGGTCAGGAGCTTGGGCCGGGCTTCCCCCTCGAGTGTCTTGTCGCCGTAGGCCTGGTAGACGGTCGTCGCCACATACACGTCGTCCCCCCAGACTTCCTGCGCCTCGTAGCACTCGCAGCGCCCGAACTTCACCGCGGCGACCATGCCGGTGTGTGCGGGATCCGGCACCAGGTTGGCCGAGACCTCGTTGTAGCCTTCCTTGAGCGGCATGTCGAACACCTGGGAGAGCAGTCCGGTCTCGGAGGCGAGGGTGATGACCTCAACCCGGAACTGGTGCCCCAGTAGCCCGCGGGGGATGGGCTGCCACATGCAGTCACCGACGGCGTTGGTGTCGCGCTCCCACACGATGTCGTTCTCTGCCACGGCCTTGTCCATCCCCTGCCCTTTGGCGATGGCTTCGCGGGCGCGCACCCGGACCGTTTGCTTCGGGATGCCACGGGTGCGCCACCGCACGTGCACATCCAGCAGCCCGATGCTGCCCAGCCACCGGAACGTGCAATGCTGGAGCTTGTAGACCTCGAGCTGGTTACCGGCGTCGTCGCGCGTCTTGACTGTCAGCTTCTCGGCGTTCAGGAGCCCGGGACGGTTGGGCATGACCACGGCCACCACGTCGCTGGCGCGCAGGGGCGCGTACTCCCCCGCGATCGGGGTGTCGTACGGCTTGCCCGTCTGCGAGCCACTGAGCGCAGTGCTCGAGTCGTAGTAGCAACGGTACTCCTTCCCATGGGCCCACACCGGCACATAGTCCAGCGGCTTGGGGGCCGGGGTGGTGCGCCCGACCAGGTCCTCCTCGCGGATATTGCCGTACTTGCCGGGAATGAAGCCCATCAGGCTGCTTGGCCAGGTCGTGTCCACATTGAGGTCCACCGTAGCGAAGGCCTTGGAGGGGCCCCGCTCCCAGTCGTTGCACAGGGCGAACTGCAGCTTGCTGACGGCGATGTCCTCCGTGCCCTTGTAGTGCAGCTTGATGCCGTACGTCATGGTCATCGCGGTCCCCGAGGAGCGGCCGGAGCCGATGATCTGCTCTTCCCAGTTCTCCGCCTCGCGGTAGACGTAGTTCCCGTCCGGGCCGTACATGCGCACTTCCAGGCGCGGTGCCTTGCCCTGGTAGAACGACTCGGGACCCGGGACCGCCGAGCAGGTCGCTTCGAGGTCCCATGGTGACTTGCGCGTCAGGGCGGTGAGCCGCAGATGGCTGGTTAGCTTCCAGTGCCGGGGCCGCTCGAACAACTCCTCGTACAGCGTCGCCCCTGTCGCCTTGTCCTTGAACCGTACCAGGATCCCGTCCGTGTCATACTCGGGGAGGGCGTTGCCCACGTGCGCATCGTAGTTGCCGCCCACGAAGGTGATGCGCAGGGGGAGGTTGGCGCAGCCGGTGCGTTTGACCGTGACTTCCTGCGAGGTGAAGTGCTCCTGGGGGACCCCATCCTTGCACGGGAGCGCGGTGACGAGCGCCGGTTTGCCCTCGGCCGCGGGATGATAGGCATACACCAGGCTGCACAGGCTCACGTCGCTGACCTCCGGGCTCTTGCCCAGCGAGAGCATCATGACATCCGTCTCCACCTGCCACTTGTGCTTCCAGGCGAAGGTCGTCTGCGCCAGGAGCTCTTCCTGGCCCTGCTCGGAGAAGCCCACGAGCCGGAAGCGCAGCTTCTCCGTTGTCTCGCCGCCGGTTCCCAGGTACTTGATGAAGACCGCGACGGCTCCCGTCCCCGCTTCCTTGATGGGGCGGATGTTGCGGCCCTTGAGCTTCGCCGCCGCGTTCCCGTCGGCCGTGAGTGCCTCGGCCCGGACCATGAACCCGCCCGGGAAGTCGTCGGGCTTCGCGGCTAGCTTGTAGTGGAGGCTGAGGGTCACCTGGCTGGGTGCATGCTGCGAGATGTCGACGCCCCACAGGCTGTTGCCGGTCCCGACGACCTCATCCGGTCCGGGCGCGCGCAACTGCATCGGCTTGTCGGCATCCACTTGCTGCAGTGGCACGGGCTGCCCCGTACGCAGGATCGAGAGCCGGACTCCGGCAGCCTCCACATCCGCCGTGCCCCGGTAGACCATGTCCAGCGCCACATCCTTCGTCAGTGCCTTCTCGGCGAGCTTGACCATGCGCACCGCCGTGTCGGGCAGGCGGACACCCGTCTCACCGGGAGCGGCGCCAAAGCTCGCCATCACCTCCGCCCGCACCATGAGGTCACTCCCCGGCACCAGCCGCGTGTCACAGTCCACCTTGACCCGCACCTCGTTCGGGGACGGCTTGTTGATGCGCCAGTTGGTCATGATCAGGGGCGTCATTGTCGGCTCGCCCGGGCCGGGTGGGAGGGTGGGCGCGGGGAACAGCTTGCCATACGGCACGGCCGCATAGCGCAGCGGGCTGGCGATGCCCCCCGCCATCAGCTCGATCCAGAGCTCGTCGACCTTCACCGGCTGGGTGCCCTGGAAGGCGATCACGACATCTGTCGCGCCGGCCCCGGGCTGCACCGCCGGCGTGGTTGAGGTGAAGTCCCGGGACGCGACCAGCCCGTTGACAATCGCCCGCCCGCGCAGTGTCAGCGGCCGGTTCGAGCGCGTGACCTTGTAGTCGACATGGATCTTGATCAGCTTGTCGGTCGTCGCGGTGATCGTGCAGATCGCGTCCAGCTCCGGCGGCCGTGCTGCGGGCTGCCCGGGCTTGAGCTGACACCAGCCGCTCCCGCATGAGCATACCATGGCCGCCAACACCAGCAGGACTCCGCCTCCGACCCTGGACCTCGGCACCATCGCATTCCCTCCCTGGACACGATCTCGGCTCTCGCCGTGAAGCCACAGCGCAGCTAGCCTGTGTCACTCCTTCGGCACCAGGGTCGCGACTCCTGCCGCAGGGGGGGAACGGCGGCAGGCGCCATTGGGAGAGCAGTGGAGGCGACGACGGATGGAACCCACGGGTGTCGTGCGTGTTCAGCGTGATGCCCCCGTCCGGGGCGCATGTCGAGGGAGCGCGTTTGCCATCGATGGTGGTGACCGCCGAGGTTCGGCCGGTCGTTATCCCACAGCCCCGGCGGCGATCCGCGCAGCGGGACCACGGGCGTGATAGCCTGTTGCTGAAGTCGGTACCGCGACGGCGTGTTGGCTGTGCCGTCCTTCCCGCCCGGAGGGCGGTCGGCGTGCGCTCCTCG
>CAZIWQ010000466.1:0-701 GCA_964542355.1 uncultured Armatimonadia bacterium | reverse complement strand
GCTTGCCCGGCGGGGGGACACAAGAGAGCTAACCTCGCAGGTGTCTGCGTCGGGGGCCGCGACCGGCCTCGGCCGCGTCTGATGTCCCGGCACAGCCCGGGAAGAGCGCCCGGCTGCCGTGCCCTTGCGCCAGCCGCGCGGCCCCCTCCACGCCGTGGCCCAGGCGATCCGTGGACGACGACTCCAGGGCACTCGGCCCCCGTAACGACGGGCTGCGAGCGCAGGCACCTCGCCGCGCGAACGCCAACCCCGGCAGCGGCATTGCTCCGTCCACAGAGCTACCGGTAGTCTTGGTTGAGTTCGTTGGCCAAGCCGTCCAGATCGGGGAAGAGCGTGGATTGCGTTATGCCAGCGGGTGTCCGAAGCTCCTGGGCCAACTTCATCACGGCGTCCTTCAGTATCGTGGTCTTTACCAGCCGAGGTTCTTCGCCACCCGTGGCGGAGCCCCATGTGCCAGTCTGCTTATCCAGCGGTCTTGGATCAGTCCCGTGGATCGTGAAGGCGCTCTTCTGGGCTACGACACGAGGGGAGACAGCGTCCGGCAGCACCGCGATGGGGCCCGTCTCAGGGCTCGGCTTCGACCCCGGTCGGGGTCTTGCCGCTCTGGGCACGTAGGGACGCGCCGTCTTGCTCGCCTCCGCGAAGATGTAGGCCTCACCCGTGGTCATCCTGTTGAGCCATCCTGGATCGATGGCCCACAC
>CAZIWQ010000465.1:3034-5807 GCA_964542355.1 uncultured Armatimonadia bacterium | reverse complement strand
GAACCCTGCCCACTCATCCCGCACCATGCACCGACGAGACTCACCAGAGAGGGAGACTGCTACGTGGAGCTGACGATCGCGCACAGGTACCTGAACTTCCCGGTGCGAACCGGCGCCCCGATGCGCCACCTGCGGGTGACGATCGAGGGAAGCCCGCCGCGCGAGCTCGACAACGAGCTCGCGCCCCCAGACCCCCCGTTCTGGACCTTCATGGATGTGAGCGCCGCGCAGGGCCGCACCGTCACCATCGAGACAGATACGCCCGCCCAGGCCCCCCTGCTGGCACAAATCACCAACGACGACGAGATCAGGGGCGCCGCAGACCTCTACCACGAGCGCTACCGCCCCCAGGTGCACTTCTCCTCCCGCCGCGGCTGGAACAACGACCCCAACGGCCTGGTGTACTATGCGGGCGAATACCACCTGTTCTACCAGCACAACCCCTACGGGTGGGGCTGGGGGAACATGCACTGGGGCCATGCCGTCAGCCGCGACCTCGTACACTGGCAGGAGCTGCCGATCGCGCTCTATCCCGACCGGCTCGGGACCTGCTTCTCCGGCTCCGCAGTGGTGGACTGGCACAACACCGCCGGGTTCCAGCGCGGGGACGAGAAGACGCTCGTGTGCCTGTTCACCTCCGCCGGGGACCCGGTGACCCAGTCGCTGGCGTACAGCAATGACCGGGGGCGCACCTGGCAGACGTATGAGCACAACCCGGTGCTGCCTCACCTGGTCGGGAGCAATCGCGACCCGCGCGTGCTGTGGGACGAGCCCCGGCAGCAGTGGGTGATGGCACTGTACATGGACAAGGACGACTACGCCCTGTTCTCCTCCCCCGACCTGAAACAGTGGGAGCGCATGAGCGACATCACGATCCCGGGCACCACCGAGTGCCCGGAGCTGTTCGAGATTGCGCCGGACGGCGACGAGGGCAACTCCCGCTGGGTGTTCTACGGCGGCAACGGCCGCTACCTGGTCGGGCGGTTCGACGGGCACAGCTTCACCCCGGAGACGGGGCCGCACGCGCTCAGCTACGGGGACTGCTTCTATGCCTCCCAGACCTTCAGCGACATCCCCCCGGAGGACGGCCGGCGCATCCTGATCCCGTGGGGGAGGGTCGAGATGCCGGGCATGCCCTTCAACCAGATGATGGGGTTCCCGGTCGAGCTGACGCTGCACAGCAGCCCCGAGGGCCCGCGGCTGTGGGCCAGCCCGGTGCGCGAGCTCGAGCTCCTCCACACGCGCTCCCACGTCTGGACGGACGTTGCGCTCGAGGTCGGCGACAACCCGCTCGCGGGGATCAGCGGCGACCTGTTCGACCTCCGCGCCGAGCTGACGCCCGCGGGTGCCTCGCAGCTTGGCTTCCACGTGCGCGGCATTCCGGTCACCTACCATGTCGGGCACCGGCGGCTTTCGTGCCTCGGGTGCTCCGCACCCGTGGAGCTGCGCGACGCGAAGCTGGTGCTGCAGGTCGTCGTGGACAGGACCTCGCTCGAGATCTTCGCGAACGGGGGCGAGGTCTACATGCCCGTCGGGATCATCCCGGCGGACGGGTGCCGGTCGCTGGAGGTGTTCAGCCGCGGGGGGCGGACGCAGGTCGACGCGCTAGCAGTTCATGAGCTGGCGTCGGCGTGGGGCTAGCGCCGGGCGGAGAAACGGCGGACGGCTGAGGTAACCACGGAATACACGGAACACACGGAAAGAACGGAAGGAACGGAAAAAGGGGAAGGGAAGGGCGGACGGCAGGGCGCCGTCATGCTGAGCCAGGACCGCGAAGCGGTCCGCGAGCGAAGCATCTGCCAACGGCTGCGGCCGGGACGGCCGCGCTCCCAGGAGCGGCCCGGTGTCGTTAGCTATTCGCTCATGAGCTATCAGCTATGCGCTCTCCGGAGGCACACCATGCTGAGCCCCACTGTCGCACGATCGGCTGTTCTGGTCGCCGTGCTGATCACCGGCCTCACGGGGGCTGCGACTGCCGCGGGCACCCCCGCCGGGGGGACCTACAAGGCCTGGCAGGAGTACCGGGCTGAGCTCCTCAAGGACCCCTCCGTCGTTCGCTGCTACACGTTCGAGGGCCTCAAGGATGACAGCTCAACCGTCCTCAACCTGGCCGGCGGGGGGGCGGACATGAGCTACTCCTGCGTCCCGCTGGCCGGCCAGCCCCCCGAGCATCTGCAGCTTGTGCCCGGGCGCTTCCCCGAGAAACCGAGCATCCACGTGGACCGCGGGGTCTTCACGGCGCCCGCGTTCAAGGTCGACAACCGCGCGTTCACGGTCACCACCTGGGTGCGCACGGGCGGTCTGGGTGCGCTCCGGGGCGATGCGGTGCCGCGCGGCGTCACGCTGGTCTCGATGGGCAACGGTTTCTGGGACGGGTGGCGCCTCACCTACCTGTACCCGGAGCATACCCTCGGGCTCGAGCTGGGCCGGCCCCGGCCGCGCAACTCGCAGATGATCCGCACCGCTGAAGTCACGGAAGGGGTCTGGCATCACGTGGCCGCGAGCTGGGACGGCCAGGTGATGCGCCTGTACGTCGACGGCCGCCTGGCCGCGCAGGGCCCCTACACCGATGCCTTCACTCCCGCCAGTGGCGGACTGCGGGTCGGGTTTGCGGACGCCGGCTGGGGCGGGGCGCTCCTCGACTGTGACGAGGTCGTGGTCTACAGTCGTGCGCTGGCGGCGACCGAGGTGCTGCGCAGTGCGTGCTTCTATGCCCGGCTGACCGACGAGGTGCGGGGTCTCCTCGAGACGGCGGATCGCGCGCGCGAGCAGG
>CAZIWQ010000465.1:0-3024 GCA_964542355.1 uncultured Armatimonadia bacterium | reverse complement strand
GCCGACGCTGCCCTGCTCGAGGTCAGGCAGCACCCCGACGCCTATCAGGCCGTGGCGCGGCTCCGGCTGGCGGAGAGCTATCGCCGGCAGGGGAAGGCGGCCGCGGCCCTGGCCCAACTCGCCCGCGTCATCGATCTCCCCGACATCGGCGAGGGTCTCCGCAGCAGCGCGTACGCGCCCTGCCTGACACTCGTCTGTCAGGGCGCGGGCGGCGTACCGCGCTCGTTGTACGACCGTGTCCTGCAGATGCCGGGCCTCTCCCCCGCGGCAACAGTGCAGGTGCGTTTGAGTCTCGCCCGCGCCCTGCGGGCCGCGGGCAGCCATGCCGAGGCTCGGGCAATCTACCGCGAGCTCCTGGAGGTGACCGAGTTGAGGCCGAGCGAGCGTCTGGAGCTACGCCTCCAGCTTGCCCATGCGGCGGTGCAGGGCGGCGACGCGACGCAGGCCCGGGCCGGCTATGCTGCGATCGCGGCCGATGCGGCGGTGCCGCCCTACGGCCGCTCCTACGCCCGGCTGCTGATGGCGCGGTGTGACCTGGCGCAGCAGGCGTGGGGGGCCGCCAAAGCCGAGTACGAGCGGCTGCTGCAGGATCCGCAAGTGCCTGACAGCCATCAGCTTGAGGCGCGCGAGCGCCTCGCGGAGGTGGCGCGCCTGGAGGCCGGCCGGCCCGCCGACGACCCGACCCAGTCGCGCACTCCGGTGCCCCCGCTCGCGCCGGCGGTGCTGACCGTGTGGGTCGCCCCGACCGGCTCCGATGACGGCCCCGGCACTGTCGCGCGCCCCCTGGCGACACTGCAGGGCGCCCGCGACCTGCTGCGGGCCCGCCGGGCGGCCGGCACACTACCGGTCGGCCCGGTCGTGGTGAAGGTCCAGCCGGGCGAGTACGTGCTGGCACAGACGTTCTCTCTCGAGGCCCGTGACACAGGCAGTGAAGCCTCCCCCATCAGCTACCAGGCATCCGAACGGGGCACCGCCCGCTTCACCGGGGGAGTGTCGCTTACGGGGTTCCGGCCGGTGACCGATCCCGCGGTGCTGGCCCGATTGCCCGAGGAGGCACGCGGGAAGGTGATGCAGGTCGACCTGCGGGCCCGTGGCGTGAGCGACTTCGGCCAGCTCAAGCCGCATGGCTTCGGCTTCGGTGCCGTCCCGCACACCGAACTGTACTGCAACGGCCGGCCACTGACACTGGCACGCTGGCCGAACGACGGGTACGTCAAGACCGGGCCGGTCGCAGAGCCGGCCACTGCCGACCGCTCCAAGCCCGTGGTGTTCGGGTATGAGGGCGACCGCCCCGCCCGCTGGGGGCAGGCGAAGGATGCCTGGCTGTTCGGGTTCTTCAAGTACCTGTGGGCCGATGCCGCCATCGGCCCGATCACCATCGATGCGGCCACCCACCGGTTCCAGTCGCCCGTGGTGCCCAACTACGGGGTGGTTCCGGGCGCGCCGTACTATGCCTACAACCTGCTGGAAGAGACCGACCAGCCCGGCGAGTGGTACCTGGATCGCACCAGCGGGATCGCCTACTGCTACCCCCCCGCAGACCCGGGCACGGCCACGATGCAGTTGTCGGTGCTGTCACAACCCATGGTCTCCCTGAAGGAGGTCTCGTGGGTGCGGCTCGAGGGGCTGCTGTTCGAGCTGGGCCGCGCCGACGGGATCATCATCGAGGGGGGCGAGCACTGCCTGGTGGGCGGATGCACGGTGCGCCGCCTCGGCGGCACCGCGGTGACCGTGCGCGGCGGCAAGGAGCATGGGGTGCTCGGATGTGACCTGTACACGCTGGGGCGTAACGGCACCTCCATCGCCGGCGGCGACCGCAAGACCCTCACCCCCGGCGGCCACTTCGTCGAGAACTGCCACATCCACGACTTCTCCCGCATCGACCGCACGTACACCCCGGCGGTGTGGATGGACGGAGTGGCCAACCGGATCGTCCACAACGTCTTCCACGACTCCCCGGGGCACGCCATGCGCATCGAGGGCAATGACCATGTCATCGAGTACAACGAGATCTATGGCGTGATCTATGACTCCGACGATCAGGGCGGAGTGGACATGTTCGCCAACCCGTCGTATCGGGGCGTCCGCATCCGCTACAACTTCTGGCATCACATCGGCGCGGGCGATGACACGCCCTGCGGGCAGGCCGGTGTTCGGCTCGACGACGCCATCAGCGGGGTGGTCGTCTACGGCAACGTGTTCTACCGCTGCTCGGGGGGCGGCTTCGGCGGGGTGCAGATCCACGGCGGCAAGGACAACATGGTGGAGAACAACGTGTTCGTGAACTGCAAGAACGCGGTGAGCTTCTCCGCGTGGGGCCCGGAGCGCTGGAAGAGCTTCCTGGCGGGTCAAGGGATGCAGCAGACGCTGCATCAGACGGTGGCGATCGACAAGCCACCCTACAGCACGCGCTACCCGGCCCTGGCACGGCTGGCGGAGGATGAGGGGGTCAACGGCGTGTGGCGCAACCTGGTCGTCAACTGCGGGGGCTTCCTGGCACGCGACCGTGGGGTCCAGCAGGTGCTCGACAACGTGCTGGTGGCGGGAGACCCGGGCTTCGCCGATGCGGCGCAGATGGACTTCCGCCTCAAGCCCACGGCCGCGGTGCTTGGCGAGAGCGGGTTCCGGCCGATTCCGTTCGGTGAGATCGGCCTGTACCAGGATGCCTACCGGGCGAGCTGGCCGGTGCCCAGGGCGCGCGCGGAGCACTACAAGGCGGCGGGGCAGTAGGGGAACGGCGGACGGGGAACGGCGGACGGCGAACGGCGGACGGAACGGCTGAGATGACCACGGAAGACACGGAAGACACGGAAACGGCGGAAGGGGAGGAACGGCGGAAGCATGGGAACGGGGGAGCGGGCTGAACGGCGGAGGGACCACGGAGGACACGGAAACGGCGGAAGGAGGAGAACGGCAGGGCACTGCCATGCTGAGCCAGGACCGCGAAGCGGCCCGCTAGAAGAGCGGCCGAAATGCCGTTCTGAGGCCGCGACGCCACGCCAGAATGGCTCTGGAGAGCACTCA
>CAZIWQ010000464.1:0-5810 GCA_964542355.1 uncultured Armatimonadia bacterium | reverse complement strand
AGGCCGACCGTCGCGGTCGGCGGCGAGGTGTGTCGAGCGAGACGCTCGACCTACGCGGCGGGGCGGGGAGGTGTGTCGAGCGGGACGCTCGACCTACGCGGCAACCGTCTCACTGCGCGGGAGTGCGCGGCGCTTGAGCGGAGATGATGTCATGCCCGGCCCTGCCTGGTTGCGCGATTTCGCTGCCCCCCCGGTGGAGTTCCGCCCCGTGCCGTTCTGGAGCTGGAATGAGCGGATGGAGCCGCAGGAGGTCCGCCGGCAAGTGGACGAGATTGCGGCCGCCGGCTGGGGCGGCGGGTTCCTGCACTCGCGCGTTGGACTGACGACACCCTACATGGGTGAGGAGTGGTTCGCCGCCTGCGAGGCAGCCATCGACCAGTGCAAGCAGCGCGGGCTACGCGTCTTCCTCTATGATGAGGACAAGTGGCCCAGCGGCTACAGCGGAGGGACCGTGCCGCTGGCAGATGAGGCGTTCCGCCAGAAGGTCCTGATCGCCCGGCCGCTCGACGCGCCCGCACCGCCACAGGCCACTCCCATCGGGCAGCCGCAGGAGCGACTACAGGTCTATGCCTACATCGTGCCCCTCAACGACCCCTGGTTCAATGGCACCTCGTACACTGACACGATGAGCCAGGCGGCCATGCGCCGGTTCGTCCATGACGCCTACCAGCCCTACTACGCCCGGTTCGCCGTGGCCTACGGGAACACGATCGTCGCGCAGTTCACCGACGAGCCGAACGCCCTGTTTGCGCGCCGGCTCCCGCGAGGGCCCGTGGTCTACAGCGCCGATCTCTTCGACTGTTTCGTCGAGCTTCACGGCTACGACCCGACGGAGCACCTGCACTTGCTGTTTGCCGCGGCGCCGGACGCGCCACGGTTCCGCCTGCACTACTACCGCGCCATCAACCATCTCTTCGAGACGAGCTTCTCGCGCCAACTGGGACAGTGGTGCGAGGCGCACGGCATTGCGCTGACAGGGCACTATATGGCCGAGGAGCACCTCTATGAAGAGCAGCGCTGGGGCGTCAAGCTGATGGCGAACTACCGCTGGCAGGGCATCCCCGGCATCGACCTGCTGGGACGCCACGTCAACGAGCGGATCGGCGCCAAGATGTGCCACAGCGTGGTGAACCAGTACGGCAAGCCGCGGATGCTCAGCGAGCTCTATGGCTGCTCCGGCGGGGCGCTCAGCTTCGAGGACCGTCACTGGATCGCCGGGATGCAGATGGCACTCGGCGTCACGCTGCTCAACCCGCACCTGTCGCTGTACACCATGACGGGTTGCCGCAAGCGCGACTACCCGCAGAACATGTTCTACCAGCAACCGTGGTGGCCGCTCAACCGGGTCTGTGACGACCCCCTCTCCCGCACGTGTGTCGCTCTCAGCCAGGGGCAGTACCGCGCCGAGGCACTGGTCATCCACCCGCAGGAGTCGGTGCTGGCGCTGTGGCAGGTGCGCGTCCCCGAACAGGACACCGCTGGCGTGCTGGCGTTTGAGGATGAGCCAACGGCGCCGGGTGTGCGTGAGCAGGTCAATGAGCTCGACGAGGGCGCCAAGGCGGTGATGGGGGCGCTGCTCGGCGCGCAACGCACCATGGACTTTGGGGACGAGACGGTTCTGGCGGAGGCTGGGGAGGTCGTGGCTTCCCCGGGCCGGCCGGGCGAGGTGCGGCTGCGCGTGGGGAAGATGCTCTATCCCGCCGTGATCCTGCCCGCCATGCGCACGATCGCGCCGCAGACCCTGGGGCTGCTGCGGCAGTTCCAGGCCGCCGGCGGGCCGATCTGGCGCTGCGGACGGCCGCCGGAGTGGCTTGACGGGGAGGCGTCCGAGCCCCTGACGCAGTGGCTGCAGACAGTGCCGGAGGTCACGGTGGCCGACCTGCCCCGGGTGTTGGCGGAGGTTGTGCCCCCTGTCGTCGAGGTGACCGGCATCGCAGCGGAGGACCGCGAGCTCCTGCTCGCCCACGTGCGGGACGTGACGGCCGGCACCGTGGTATACCTCGCGAGCCTCAGTCGCCAGCGTAGCTTCACGGCGACGGTCCATCTCCGCACCGAGGTGACGGCCCTCGATCTGCTGGATACTGAGACCGGGCAGCCACGGCGGCTGGCCACGGAGCGCACGGCCCGGGGCCTCCGCCTCGCGGTCCCCTTCGCCCCGGCGCAGTCGTGGCTGTTCCTCCTCCACGATGGACACGGCGACGAGGCGGGCGCGAGCCTGTTGCCACCACCGGTGACCGACGAACTCGTCCTGGATCCGGCGCGGTGGCAGGTCGAGCGGCTCGACGACAACGCCATGACGCTCGACTATGCCTACTGGCGCGAGGGCGACGGCCGGTGGTCAGCGCGATCGCTCCCGGTCATCGCCATCCAGCAGCGCCTCAACTGCTTGCAGTACACCGGCCCGCTGAGCCTGCGCTACCCGGTCCGCGTCCAGGATCTGTCTCCTGCGCGCAAGCTGCATCTCGTTGTGGAGTACCCCGAGCGCTACCGCATCACGGTGAATGGCACCCGGGTGGAGTATGGAGGCCTGCCGTGCTACCGTGACTTCCGCTGGCTGCCCATCGACATCAGCGGACTGCTGCGCGAGGGGGATAACAGCGTCGAGCTCTCCTGTGCCGAGTTCGTGCCGGGCGACTTGGCCAGCTATGAGGACGCGTTCCGGCGCTATGGCACCGAGGTGGAGGCCATCTATCTTGTCGGCGACTTCGCCGTCATGGGCGAGCCGACCGCCGAGCACACGCTGCAGTTCCTGTGGCCGAGGTACGGTCTCCCGGAGCCCGGCGTGCAGTGCTTCGCGGGAGGCTCGTTTGTGCTCACTGACCCCCGGCCACTGGCATGGGGTGACACAACGGTGCAGGGCCTGCCGTTCTACGCCGGCAGGCTGCGCTACAGCATGGACCTGCCCGCCGACGCCGACCACGGGGGCCTCGCACTCGACCGGCTCGACTGCCCGGTCGCCGAGGTCAGGCTGGACGGCGCGACCGCCGGCCACGTCTACAAGCAGCCACTGCAGATTGACCTGACGGCGGCTCTCGCGAGTGGCGCTCGGAGGCTGGAGTTGGTGTTGCATGGCACACTGCGCAACCTGTTGGGGCCGCATCACAGTCCGGACGGCGAGCTGGCCGCGGTCGGTCCGCCGCACTTCGCCCCGGCCACCGACACTGGCGAGACGGATGACGTGTGGGTAGCCCGCTGGGCCGCGGGCGAGTCCGCACCGAAGCACTGGCGCGACCGCTACTGTCTGGTGACCTTCGGCGAGCTGCAGGAGGTCCGCTGGCTGCATTACTCGTGACCCCGGCGACACGGACGCGGCGGCTGCGAAGGGCAACGGCACGAGCGGGACGCTCGCCGTCCCGGGGAACGGCTGCGGCGAGGATGGCAGGCTGGGAGGCCTGCCCCACATGGCGCCGCCGGCGCGGTCCTGCCCTGCGGGGGTCTTGACAATCAGGGAGGCGTTTGAGTTGAGACTGGCTCTCGTCGTGTGCTGCGCGCTCGTCGCAGCGTCTGCGGTCATGGCTGCGCCTGCCGGCAACGTTGCCTGGCAGGAGAGCTTCGCCGGCCCCACCGCCCCCACCATCCCGGGCACCGACGTCACGGTGGCCGCCGGCGTGGCCCACTACGTGAAGCCCACCACGGGCTGGATCCACCGGCTGGTCTTTGAGCTACCCCGGCCGATCAGCACGCGTGAGTACCCCTACTTCACGATCCGCGCCAGGGACGTGCGCGGGAGGATCTTCGTGCAGTTCAAGATGGGTGACGAATGGCCCCAGAAGCTGAACTGGACGATCTGCGGGTGGTCGCCACAGGACTTCGAGACCACGGTGGTCGACCTGCGCAAGCTGGGTGACGAGGTGTCGGCGATCTGGCTCAACAGTGACAGCTCGGTCGCCGGGGCCGAGTGGTACCTCGACTGGATGCGGATCGTGCGCGAGCCTGAGCCGGTGCGGCTGGATTTGGCGAGTGCCGGCAGCCTGGCCGCCTGGCCGCGCGAGCGTCTTTTCCAGGCCCGCCTCGTCAGCCGCCAGGACGCGTCGGTGACGCTCGCCCTTGACCTGCGAGTGGGGGAGGCGAGCGTCGCGCAGCAGACGGTGGAGCTGGCCGCCGGCCGAACCGTGCCCGTGCGCATGAGCTACCAGGCGGACCCGGGCACACCCCTGCGCCTTGTCGCGAGGGAGCAAGGCACCCAGGAAGAGATGGCGAGCATCCGTGCGAGCGTGCCACCGCTGCTGGAGGCCAGGCTGGTCAGCCCGCACTACAAGAACACCATCTACGCGACCCAGGCGCTGAAGGAGGTCGTTGTCGCGGGGCGCGTCAACGCCGAGACCGCCCTCCTGCGTGAGATGGGCGCCACGGCGGGAGTGCTCGGCGAAGCGGCGACGGCATCGCTGCGGGAGGTCGCCATCCCCCGGCTCACGACCCCGGACCTGCGGCTGGCAGTGCCGGCGAAAGAGCTCCGGCCGGGCAGCTACACCCTCAAGCTGACCGTGCGGCGCGGCGAGGCAACGGTCGCCGAGCAGACGCTAGCCCTGCGGAGTGTGCCGCCGTCGCCGGTCGAGACCCGCCTGCGCGAGGACAACGTCCTGCTCGTGGCTGGCAAGCCCTTCTTCCCCATCGGCTTCTACGACATTCCCACCGAGGACTTCGAGTTGGCGAGCCGGGCCGGGGTCAACACGGTGAGCTTCAGCGGCGGCGGCCAGGGCATCCTCCCGCGACTCGACGCTGCCGCCAAGTGCGGCATGAAGGTCGTCATCCACAGCACGTGGCGCTGGTTCTCCCCGGACCGTGAGAAGATGGTGCAGGAAGTCGACCCGATCAAGGCGCACCCGGCGATCCTCGCCTGGTACCTACGCGACGAGCCCTCGACAGCGAGCCGCGACTGCGGCCCGGACGTGATGCGTGCCCTCTACCATGAGATGCACCGGCTCGACCCCTACCACCCGTCCTTCACGACCTTCTGCGTCCCGCCCGAGTACGGGCTGTACGCCGACACGATGGACCTGTTCGCGATCGACCCCTATCCCGTGGACTGCGCGCCATTGACCCAGGTGTCGGATCTGTGTGACCGGGCACAGGCGGCCATCGCCGGCAGTGCGCGGGCGCTGTGGATCATCCCGCAGGCCTTCGGGAGTGAGCAGGGACCCCAGACCTGGTGGCGGATCCCGACCATCGAGGAGGAGCGCGCGATGACATACCTCGCGCTCATCCACGGGGCCAAAGGCATCATCTTCTACCGCTATGACGTGCAGGAGTATGTGCCGCAGACGAAGGGCTGGAAGTCGATCTCGACGATCCCGCAGACGTACCCGAAGCTGTGGGAAGGGTTCGTGGGGCTGATCGGGGAGCTGAAGGAGTTGGCCCCGGTGCTGCTGGCTCCCGAGCCGGTGGGTAAGCGGGAGCTGTTGGCCGACCCGCCCGTGCACGCCGCCGAGCGCCACTGCGAGGGAGAGCGCGTCGTGCTGGCGGTGAACCCGACGTACCAGGAGGCGCGCGTGCGGCTGCGGGTGCCGGGGATACCGGCCGCGACCACGGTCACGACGTGGCCCGACGGGCAGCCCGTGAAGATGAACCGCGGGGTCATCGAGGCGACGTTCGCGCCGCTGCAGGTGCGCATCTACCGGATGCGCCCGTACCCGGTCCGAGGGGGGCGGGCCGGGTAGGGGGCCAGGGCGGCCAGGAGGGGAGGCGTGAGGTGTCGCGGGATCATGCCATGCATTTCAACCATTGAGTGGTTGAAAATCAACCACCCAGTGGTGGATGGGTCTGGCCGCGCAAAGTGGGTGGGTATTCTCGGCGGCTGAGGAAGGAGAGTC
>CAZIWQ010000463.1:4221-5813 GCA_964542355.1 uncultured Armatimonadia bacterium | reverse complement strand
GCGGCTCGTTCCCCGCCCGACAAGAGTGTCGGGCGTACCTACCCAGCCCCTGCCTTGCCGATGCAGTACAGGTTCTTGAACCCCCGGATGATCATGCGGTCGCCCGCCATCACCGGAGTGCCGCGGAACGTCTCGAGCTGGCTCCGGGCCACCTCGCGGTACTCGCGCCCCGGCTGAATCACGACTGTCGCGCCATTATCGCAACTGACCAGCAGCAAGCCCCCAACCAGGGTCGGGCTCGCGAACACGACGCCCTTCCCTAACTTCAACTGCTGCTCGTAGACAACCTTCCCGTCGGCCGCATCGATCACGCTGAACGCGCCGGCCTGCGTGCAGGCATAGATCAGGCCGTCGTGGAGTACGGGTGAGGCGTAGTAGCGGTCTTTGCGTGGCTTCGTCTCCCACAGGACCTCGACCGGTGCCGTGTCATCCACGATCTGGGCGGGGAGGCGCACGGCCTTGCCGCCGTTCTGGATGAGGTACACAACGCCGGCTTCGACGACCGGGCTACCGTACTCCAGGGCGACACCGGTGCGGGTCAACAGCTTCCCGTCGCCGACGCGGACGATGTCACCCCGAGCCGTGATCGCGACCTCCGTGTCACCAATGCGGGTCACGGCCGGGGTCCCCCAGCTCTCCGGGAGCTTGGTCTGCCACAGGGTCGCTCCCGTGTCGGGGTTCAGTGCCGTCAGTGACAGAATATGCACGAGCAGCTTGCCATCGACGAGGAGCGGCGAGGTGCTGTGCCCCCAGGCATTCGTCGGCTTCTCCAGTACGCGGTTCCACTTCCGGTTCCCCTCGAGGTCGTAGCAGACCACCAGGCCCGTGCCGAACACGGCGTAGACGCGCTGCCCGTCGCTCACCGGGGTGGCGGAGGCATAGCCGTTGGTGGGATGAGTGGCCGGGATGCCATACCACGCCTGGAGGTAGGGCACGAGGGCCTTTCGCCGGGTGGCCACCAGCTCCTGGGCCGCGGTGAGCCGGGCCTTCAGATCAGCGTCTTCCGGCTTGTCCTTCGCCTCGGCCCTGAGCTTGCCGAACTCGGCCTCGGCCTGCCAGAGCTGCTTGCGCAACCCGCGCGCGTCCTCATGACTGGCCTTGATCTGCGCCGCCTGCTCGGCGTCCACCAGGTCGACGGCGTCATTGGTCTTCTGCCACAGGATCCGGCCATCATTGAGGTCCACGCATACCAGTGTCGTCGGCTCTGAGCAGACGAACACGCGGTTGCCGACGACGACCGGCGTGGCATTGTTGATCCCGGGCATGGCTGTCGACCAGATGACGTTCTTGCTCGGGCCCCACTCGGTCACCGGCAACGCCTGGGGATACTTACCCGATCCATCGGTCCGCCAACCCACCGGCGCGGCGGTTGCTGCGAGAGTAGTACCGATCGCGACCAGCACCATCCCCACTACCCTCGCGGTGCTGCCACAAGCTCGTGCCATGCGCATGCTGGTAGTCCTCGCTCACGAAATGAGATGCGGCCGGTCCTCACAGGCTCCGGCAGTCTCCGTTGCGGCGTACACGGAGCTGGCTCGCCCCAGGGCCTCCTCGAGGCCGAGAATGAGGGCCCGGTATTCGGCAATATTGTT
>CAZIWQ010000463.1:3689-4211 GCA_964542355.1 uncultured Armatimonadia bacterium | reverse complement strand
CCCAGGGCGTCCAGTGTCCAGACCAGGGGATAGAGCCGCTCAGAATACCACAGACTGGAGAAGTACAGGCCAATCGGCGCGGCGCGCGTCCACGACCCGTCCGCCACACGCCCCACCAGGTATGCCACACCCCGCGCCAGCGCCTCGCACGCAAGCTGTGGCCAACACGTCAGCGCTGAGACGCAGAGCGCTGTCTCCTCGACCGTCGAGGCGACCCCCATGGCCCCGCCCCACCCCCCGTCGGCGTTCTGGGCGCTCAGCAGGGAGCCCCTCCCCCGCTGCGCCGCCGCGGACTGGGCATCCAGCTCCGCCAATGCCAGCAGCACCCGCGCCGTCCCCAGGACGGGGTTGTGGTGGTCGGGTGCCGCCTGGTTGCCGAACCACAGCGGGATCCACGCGCCCCGCGGGGTCTGACTGCGTGCGAGATAGCCCAGCCCGCGCCTGAGCGCCGCCTGCACCCGGCGCGCTTCGCCGGCGGGATCGGCGGCGCGCAGTGCCCGCAGCGCGTGGGCGGTAATGTCG
>CAZIWQ010000463.1:0-3679 GCA_964542355.1 uncultured Armatimonadia bacterium | reverse complement strand
ATCCCCGGCAGAAGGCCGGCCAGCCGCCATCGGCGTTCTGCAGATTCAGGAGCCATTTGGCACCGGCCGCGACCGCGGTGTCATTCCACCCGGCGAGGGCGAGGACGGCCCCCGACGTGTCATCGGCATCGGGCACGCCGCCGGACAGGTCGGTCCACGCCCACCCCCCGGGGCGGGCCCCGGTGTAGGGGTGCACCTCGCGGCCTTGCTGCTGGGCGACCCACTCGCGCGCGACCGCCAGCTCCTCACGAGACGCCGCTCCCGCCGCCTGCAGGGCCCCCAGCGCGTGGGTTGTCACCCACACGGCCAGGTTGGTGTCGATCGGCCAACTGCCATCCTCGCGCACCGCAGACCGCAGGAACGCCAGGCACCGGCCGGCCACCGGGTCCGCCGGGCCGTCGACGGCGCACAGACTCATGGCGACGAAAGATGTGAGCGGCGTGGCCTCGAGAAAGCCGCCCGAGACCGGCTGCACCGCCGCCAGCTTGCGGCGGACCGCCGGCGTCACCAGCCCCCGCACGAATCGACGCACCGGTCCGACCGCGGGGGTGTTCCTGGCGACGAGGAGCCCAACCGCGATCAGGGCCGGTAGCGCATAGCTGACGACTTCCATCCGTGCTCTGCGGTACAGACGTGTGGGAAGCGCCGCCAGTTCGAACGGCAGGCCCGGAACATCCTGCCACGGCACCAGGCCCGCCAGCGCGCAGTTCATGAGAATCGGTACGGCGAACGTCCGGTCGGCGCCGTAGGTCGCCCGAATCGCGGCGACCCGCTGCGCGGCACCCTCGCCGGCCACCCGCGACAGGTACCCCTCGGCTCGCACGGTCGCCCCGGCGCTCGGCGCCACCTCCGCCGCCAGCCGCAGCGCCGCCAGGCCGAGCAGCGTCGTGGCCAGGTTGCTCGGGCTGTCCGGCGTGTCCCCCCATCCCCCGTCCGGAAGCTGGGTCTCGGCGAGCCACGCAACGCCGCGTACGATCTGCGAGCGGTCGTCGGCCGACCCGGCGACGGCGAGGGCGCTCACAGCCGTCGCCGTCGACAGTGCCGAGGCGGACAGCCGTCCCTCCCAATGGCCGTCAGCGGTCCGCTCGGCAAGCAGCCGCTCGACACAGGTCTCCCGGGCGCGCACCAACCGCGAGGTGTTGCTCACGAGCGGGCCCTCCGCGCATGGCGTGCCAGGCGCCGGCGCCACTGTGCCGCCTGGCCCTTCCCGAGCATCTGCAGCAGCACGCGCTTCGCCAGCCCGACCCTACCACAGCTCTGGTCATCCCAGAACATGCGAGCCACACCGCTGAAGTTGAGCTCGTAGCACTCGCGGATGAGCTGCCAGTGCAGCCGGCTGAGCTCCGGGCCGGCAGCCGACGGCCCCCCGGCCACGGGAGCATAGAGGACCGGGAAGGCGGTCACCGGCTCGTCCCGCAGCGCGCGCACCCACTCCAGGGTCTGTGCCACCTCCTGCGGCGTCTCGCCCGGGGCGCCGGCGAGCAGGCTGAGCATCGGGGTGAAGCCGGCGCGACAGAGCCGCCGCACCTGTACCGCGCACTCGCTCGCCCACTCCTCCGGTGGGATCGACCCTAGCTTCGCGCCCGCCCCGTTCGCCACGAGCAGTGCGCCATCCGCCGACTCGATCCCGATGTTCACCCACGGGCGGCGGCCCGGCTTGCCGCTCTGCAGCAGCCGGCCGACCTCCCCGAGCTCGGCATCCGTGTACTGGCCGAGGCTGCAGATGTTGGCATGATCGACCTGCACGAGCCGGCGCCCCACGCGGCCGCGCACCTGCTCCAGCAGCCCGATCAGCGCCTCCGGCTCGCACCGGCGGCCCCGCCCGCCATAGCGGAACAGGTCTTCGCTGAGCAGTGCAATGCCGTGGTCACTGGCCGCGAGGTTCGTCTCAACATCCGCCAGGATGGTAGCGACGGGGAGGTGCTCCATCGGCACGGGGGCGATGGTGCAGAAGTCACACCCCAGTCCACAGCCGCGGCTGATCTCGACGACACCCATGGTGGTCGCACCGCGGATGGGTGGAATGGCGTCCGCGGGCACCGGCTGGCCGGTCACTACGGGGGCCACGTCGCGACCGTGGGTCAGGTCGCCCAGAATCGAGGCGACATTGCCCTCGGCGTAGCCGACGACGACGTGATCGACATCCGCTGCCTGCCGCACGGTGTCGTCGAGTGCCAGTTGCCACGCCCCCGGGCCACCCACCACGATCGGGATGGGCCCGCCACCGAGGCTCGCGGTGTGCCGGCGCACGGCAGCGACCAGTCGGCGGAACATCACCCGGGGGTAGATCTCGCCGCCGGCGATGCGAGCCATCGTCGAGCTGCTCATGCCGAGGCCCGCCGGCTCGCCGGAGCTGATCGCCACCAGCCTGGTGGCCGGCCCGATTGCCTCGGCGAGGTGCGCATCATCCACCACAACTACCTCGTCGCGTGCAAACCCGCCCGCCAGCAGGGCCGCCTCGACGCGCCGCAGGCCCAGGGGTGCCACGGAGGCGCGCCCACCCGGGTGCGCCGCCCGCGGCATCAGGACGCGGTCCATGATCGGCCATGGTGTCGTCGTCGTCTGGCTGCAGGCGGTCATGCCGTCCAGCAGGACCCCGTACGCCGCCATCAGGGTCCGGTCAGCCGTCAACACCACGGGGAACCCGCGCCCACCCGTCGACACTCCCAGACCCGGTCCGGGGTGCCCGCCGATGCTGCCACCGGAGGGGTCATCCCGCAGGACTTGTGGGGGACTACTCACGCTTCAACTCCCTGGGGGGACTGCCATGAACCTCACGCTGAGCATCACGCCGCCGGCGCGATACTCAACCTCGCCCCGAGGCAAGGTCCTCAAGCTGGTCAATCAGTGTGTCAATCTCGTCGCGCACGTCGGGACCGGAGGACGCCGCGGTTGGCTCCGCTTCGGCTGCGGAGCCGGGGGCGGGTACCTCGGCCGCCCCGGCAATCGCCGCGTCCTCAGAGTACAGCGGGAACATGATCGCCCCGTGGGGACACACGCGCGCACACGCCGGGCATCCGGGCTTGCACTGGTCCGGCTGCGTCACCACCACGGCCCCCGCCTCATCCAACTCGTACACCCCGAACAAGCAGAACTCCAGGCAGCGCCGGCAGCGCACACACCGCACCCCGTCCATCACCGGGTACCATCGTTGGGCCGGTGCCGCCTCGATCTCCCGCACCAGGCCCGGCTCGCTGGGCACCGCCGCGGCCGCTGGCGCCCATGCCAGCAACGCCTCCAGTGCCGCCGCGGGCGTCTCCCACGCCGCCAGCTCAAACACCCCCAGCTCGCGGTCGCCCACGCCCCGTGAGCGCACGACCCATTCCATCGCCCGCGCCGGCAGCCAACTCCAAACCGCGAGTGGCCCGTCCCCCGCTCGCACGGCATCCCATGTCTCACACGACGCAGGAAGGTGGTACAGGTCGGGCACCAGCGTCACATCGAGGCCTCGGCGCGCGCACAACTCCGCCAGCCCGCGCTCCTGTGAAGATCGCTCTGCCGTCGCACCCGTTTCGCGGGAGATGTAGGCCTTCACGCCCGTAACATCCGTCACCAGCTCCGCGGCTCCCTTCTGTGCGACGATGTTCACGCCGGTACGCCGGTACGCCCGACACTCCTGTCGGGCGGCGGACGTTGCCGGACAGGTACGCCCGACACTCCTGTCGGGCGGGTCCCGTTG
>CAZIWQ010000462.1:0-5816 GCA_964542355.1 uncultured Armatimonadia bacterium | reverse complement strand
TGCGACCCCCTGCTCTGGCTGGGAGTCCTGCGCGGCCCGGCGGAGCTGGCCCGGGGCGGGGCCGCGGCGATCGGTGGGCTGGACGCGCTCTCACGCCTCAGCGGCAAGCCCGCGACCATTGTGGCGGCGGGCTGCACCGCCGACTTCTTCCAGGCCCTGAGCACCGTGCGGGCCGGTGCACCCCCCGACGACGCCCTCCACGTATTCGAGGACTTCGAGGGGCCGACATACGAGGGCTGGAAGGTCGAGGGGCAGGCGTTCGGTACGGGACCATCGCACGGTACCCACCCCGGCCAGCAGGCGGTCTCCGGATTCATCGGCCGCGGGCTGGTCAACAGCTTCCTCCCCCACGACGGACCCCAGGGCCGCATGGTGAGCCGTGCCTTCACCGTGAACAAGCGCTACATCGGCTTCCTGCTCGGGGGCGGCGAGCACGCGGGCGAGACCTGCGTGAACCTGTGGGTCGACGGCAAGATCGCGCGCACGGCCACCGGGCGCAATGCCGAGCAGCTCGAGCCCCGTGTCTGGGATGTGGCCGACCTCCGGGACAAGCAGGCCACCATCGAGCTTGTCGACGCCCACTCGGCCGGGTGGGGACACATCAACCTGGATCAGATCACCTTCAGCGATCTGCCCCCCGACTCCCTGCTGCGCCTGCACGGGGCGTTCGGCCGGCTGGCGACAGCACTGCCCCTGAGCTACACGGCAGTGACGGTCGTGCCGGCCGCGACGGGTGACCGGCCCACCCTCGCCCCCGGGCTCGAGGGGGCCGCCCCCGCCGAGGCCTGGCGGTTCGACAGCTACGTACGGTTGGAGGGCCTCCGAACCGAGGAGGGCACGATCCGCGTACTGGCCACGACGGCGAACGGTGACCCACTCCTGCTGCAGGTTCCCCTCGGGCAGGCAGACCTGGCGCTGTCACTGGCCCCGGGGATGCCCTGGTCGTGGGCCCGCCGACTGATCTGTCACCTGAACGGGCTGGATGACGAACTCGTCCGGCTCGAGACGACACGCACCGGCTGGGGCTCGCTGGCCCTCAGCACCCCTGCCGCCGATGCGGCCGCGCTGCCCGCGTGGACCGACGGCGAGGCACTCGCCGCACGCTTTGTGAGCGACCCGCGCTTCGCCGACGCGGCGACGACGAGCCCGCCGACCCCGGCCGGGAGCACCGCCAACGGGGCCCTGGCCGTCCCGTTTCGGCTGGCACCCGGTGAGGGGCGCGAGGCGGCGTTTGCCATCACGTGGCACTTCCCCAATGTAGAGCGCCACGGCCACCAGGGCAACTATTACTGCGAGGTGTTCGCCGATGCGCTGGCGGCGGCACGCTACGTGACGGCGAACCTCGAGAGCCTCACGGCCCGCACGCGACTCTACCACCGGACGATGTACGAGTCGAACCTGCCGGAGGAGTTCCTCGACGCCATGACGAGCCAGTCGGTGATCGTGCGGGGTCCGACGTGCTGGCGCTCGTCGGATGGTTACTTCGGCGGCTACGAGGGCGCCTACGGCTGCTGCCCGCTCAACTGCACGCACGTGTGGAACTACGCCCAGACCCACGCGCGGCTGTTCCCGGAGATTGGCGCCAACATGCGCATCTCCGACTTCATCACCTACCTGCACGAGAGCGGCGAGACCTCGCACCGCCAGCACGCCGTGCACAACGCGTTCGCCGACGGGCACTGCGCGTGCATCGAGGCGGCCCTGCGCGAGCATCAGCTCAGCTTGGACATGGGGTTCCTGCGGCGGGTGTACCCCAACGTCAAGCGGGCGATGGAGTGGTTCATCGCCCACTATGACGGCGCGCTGGAGGGCGTGACCCAGGGCCTGCAGTGGAACACCTACGACACGGCGGTATCGGGCCTGAACACCTTCATCGGCAGCCAGTACCTGGGAGCGCTGGCGGCGGCGGCGGCGATGGCCCGGGCGATGGACGATGCCCCCGCGGCCGGGCGCTGGCACGAGATCCGCCTGCGCGGCGCCGCGCAGCAGGACCAGAAGCTGTGGGGGGGCAGCTACTACATCCAGCTCCCCGGGAAGCCGTCCGCCCATGACTACAACAAGGGGTGCCATTCCGACCAACTGCTCGGGCAGTGGTGGGCCCACCAGTTGGGCCTGGGGTATCTGTACCCGCCCGAGCATGTGCGTCAGGCCCTCCAGTCGATCCGGCAGCACAACTTCCGGCCCGACTTCAAGGGTCTGCCCCAGGTGCCCCGCCGCTACGTGGACGACGGGGACGGGGGCCTGTACATGTGCACCTGGCCGGGCAACGACCGTCCGGAGCCCTTCACCCTCTACTCCGTCGAGGCCTGGACCGGGGTGGAGTACGCCACCGCGGGCCTGATGGCCGCCGAGGGGCTGTTCGAGGAGGCACGCACGATTGTCCGCGCCGCCCGGGCTCGCCATGATGGGCGCCCGCGCAAGAACCTCAACTCCGGCGGCGGCGTGTGCGGGATGGGCAACCCGTTCCAGGAGCTGGAGTGCGGCAAGTTCTACGCGCGGGCGATGAGCTCGTGGGGCCTGCTGATCGCCTCGCAGGGCCTGGTGCTGGACGGCCCGGCAGGCATTCTCGGCTTCAAGCCCCGCTGGCAGCCGCAGGACCACCGTTCCTTCTTCACCGTGGCGCGTGGCTGGGGGCTGTTTGTGCAGCAACGCGCCGACAACGGGCCGCAGATTGACCGCATCGAGCTGCGCCACGGCCGGCTGCAGCTCGACCAGCTCGTGTTCGAGGTGCCGGGCGCCGCGACCCGCGCCGACACCTGCACCGTGCGCCTCAACGAGCGTACCATCGACAACCGCAAGCCCGCCACTACCGACGACGAGGTCCGCATCGCCCTCCCCGGCGGCCTCACCCTCAACGAGGGCGACGTGCTCGAGGTGCGTTTCGCCTGAGAAGAGGTGACTTCCATTGAGCACGGCCCCGCTGCTTGAGATGCGAGCCATCTCCAAGTCCTTCGCGGGCACTCACGCCCTGCGCGGCGTCGACCTCACCGTGCAGGCGGGCGAGGTGCACGGCCTCGTTGGTGAGAACGGGGCCGGCAAGTCCACCCTGATGCGGATCCTCAGTGGTGCGCTCAGGCCCGACCGCGGCCAGGTCCTGCTGCGCGGCGTGCCCCAGCAGTTCCCCGGCCCGCTCGCCGCGCAGGCTGCCGGTATCGCCATGATCCATCAGGAGCTGTCGCTGGTTCCCACCACGTCCGTCGCCGACAACATCCTGCTGGGACACGAGCCGCGCTCCGGATTGGGGCTGCTCCGGACTGCCGAGACGCTGCAGCAGGCCCGCGACCTGATGACTGCGCTGGACACCCCGCTCGATGTCACTCGCCGGGTGGAGGCGTTTCCCCTCGCCACCCGCCAACTGATCGAGGTCGCGAAGGCGCTCTCACACCGTGCGACGCTCATCATCATGGACGAGCCGACCAGCGCCCTCCCCGAGCAAGACGCCACGAAGCTGTATGGCGTCATCCGGCGCCTGCGCGACCGCGGCGTGGCCATCATCTACATCTCGCACCGCATGGAGGAGATCTACCGCCTGTGTGACCGTCTCACCGTGTTGCGCGACGGCGCGTTGGTCGGCAGTGCCCTCCCGGCCGACCTGGGGCAACACGAGCTCATCCGCTGGATGGTGGGGAGGGACGTCGACCAACTCTTCCCCGACCCTGTGCCCCAGGCGGGAGCCGAGCTCTTGCGCGTCGAGGACATGACCCTCGAAGCGGCCGACGCCAGCCGCCGGCGACTCGTCGATCGCGTGTCGTTGTCCCTCCGAGCCGGCGAGATCGTGGGGTTGGCGGGGCTGCGCGGCGCCGGCACCGGCGAGCTGATGGGCTGCATCGCCGGACGCTACGGCCGACGGGCGCACGGGCGGGTGTTCGTCGCCGGGCGCGAGCGGATCGTTCGCTCGCCCGCCGCGGCCATCCGCGCCGGCATCGCAATGCTCACCGACGATCGCAAGGCGACGGGCCTGGTGCTGTCGATGTCGGTGCTGCACAACATGACTCTCGCGGCGCTCGACACGCTGGTCACGGGGGGTATCATCCGGCGGTCGCGCGAGCTTTGCGCCGCCCGGCCGCTCGCCGCCAGCCTCGCGCTCCGCGCACGCTCACTCGACGAGGAGGTCAGTGCGCTCAGTGGCGGCAATCAGCAGAAGGTCGCGCTGGCCAAGTGGCTGCTCACAGAGCCCCGCGTGCTGCTGCTCGATGAGCCGACACGCGGGATCGATGTCGCCGCCAAGTCCGAGGTCTACCACCTGATGCGCCGCCTCGCGACCGGCGGCTGCGGGATCCTGCTGACAACCCCGGAGCTGCCGGAGCTCATCGCCATGAGCGACCGCATCCTGGTGATGCACCGCGGGCGCATCACGGCACAGTTGGCGCGCACGGTGGCTACTCCGGAGGCCGTTCTGGCGGCGGCGATGGAGCTTCGCGACGATGAGTGAGCACCCCACACCAGCCTCTCCCCTTCCCTCGCCGACTTCTCGGCCCGCACACACCCTGGCGCGCCTGCTCAGGCTCGCGGGGCGCTATCGCGGCCTGGTCGCGCTCGCGGTCGTGTTCGCCATCGGTGCCGCCGTCAGCCCGCGCAACCTGCGCACAGGCGAGATCGTCTTCCTCACCGCCGCCAACCAGTCCAACGTCCTGTTCGAGTACGCCGAGTATGGGCTGCTGGCTGTGGGGATGACGGTGGTGATCATCACCGCCGGCATCGACCTGTCGGTCGGATCGGTGCTGGGGTTTTCCGCCACGGTGTTCTCCTACCTGGTGATCGCCCTGGGATGGAGTCCGGGCGCCGCGGCGGGGGTGAGTGTTGCCGCCGGAGCCCTGTGCGGGGCAGCCAACGGCCTGCTGGTCGCGAAGCTCCGCCTGCAGCCGTTCGTCGCCACGCTCGCGGTGATGGTTGCCGCCCGGGGCGCCGCCAAGCTGGTGTCGGGCGGGATCAAGATCGCCCATGGGGCCCAGTCGTGGTATGCCCTGCAGGACCACCCGCCGGAGGTGTTCACGTGGATGACGGCCCCGGTCGCGGGGGGCTGGCTGCGCCCGGTGACAGTTGTGTTCCTGCTCACCATCCTCGTGGCGGCGGCACTCGTGCGCTACACCCGGTTTGGTCGGCACCTGTACGCCATCGGGGGGAACGAGGAGGCGGCGCGGCTGTCAGGGGTCCCGGTGGCGCAGGCCAAGGTCACCGCTTACGTGCTCAGTGGCCTGACCGCGGGACTGGCCGGGGTCTGCAATGCCTGTCATCTCGGCTACGGCGACCCGGAAGCCGGGTTCACCTATGAGCTCGATGCCATCGCCGCGGTGGTGATCGGCGGCACCAGCCTGATGGGCGGGCGCGGCGGCATGCTCCTGACCCTCGTGGGGACCCTGATCATCGGCTATGTGAACAAGACGCTGAGCCTGATGGGCTGGCAGGAGGCGCCGCGGCTGCTGGCGAAGGGGGCTATCATCGTCCTGGCGGTGGTGATTCAGCAGTCCCGGCGCGACTAGATCAGTTGCCGTTGCCGTTGCCGTGGTAGGAGCGGTCCCCAGACCGCGAGCCGTTCGCCGTTGCCGTGGTAGGAGCGGTCCCCTGACCGCGAGCCGTTGCCGTTGCCGTGTAGGAGCGGTCCCCAGACCGCGAGCCGTTCGCCGTTGCCGTTGCCGTTGCCGTGGTAGGAGCGGTCCCCTGACCGCGATGGGGCGCCACACACCAGCCGCCACGCGCAGGGCGCAGGGCTCTCTCCTACCACGCTGATCTGTTGTCGGTGCCGTGCGCCGTGCCGGCCTCACCCCCCGGCCCCCAGGAACGACGAAGATCGCGGGGATGGCAACGACGCGCCCTCA
>CAZIWQ010000461.1:0-5832 GCA_964542355.1 uncultured Armatimonadia bacterium | reverse complement strand
CCCACACCGGGTCGAACTTGTCCTTGAAGCGGCGCAGGCCCTGGAAGTTGTACAGCTGGCCGCCGTGGGTGTAAAGCAGCGCGCCCAGCCGGGTCCAGGCCGGGGCCAGCAGCGCCAACTCCTCGAAGACGTACGTCATGGCCAGCCGATTGCCGAGGTTGTACCAGTAGCTGCAGAAGATGTAGGGGACGATGCCCTTGGCGCCACAGGCGAGGGAGGTGTGCGTGAACCAGCGCGACTCCGCGAAGCTCGGGTCCACGCCATACTTCCCGCCGTAGCTGAAGGTCTGGGGCATGGACCACAGCGCCCGGCCCCCGTCATTGGCCGCCGCGCCCGCGCGGATGGTAGTGTGGATGTGATTGAGCACCGTCCCGAACTTGCGAGTCCCGTCTTCGTCCTGCATGGGACTCATATACGGGTGCGGGCACATGACATCGCAGGCGTTCATGTAGTGCGCCGGATCCCGTGAGACGATCATGCAGAAGCGGTAGGGGTCTTCCCGGGCCATGAACTCCCACACGCTCTGCAGGAATACGGGCGAGAGGCCGCGACACTCGGGCTCGTCGGAGATGTAGTAGCCGATGACGTTGCGCTGCCGGCGGGCCTTGCCGATGGTCTGGCGCAGCTTTTGCTTGAGGTCGGCGTCCAGGGGCTGATCCAGTTTGGCTTTGGCCTCGTCAATGTGCCCGGTGACCCCGACCAGCGTGTACATGCCGAGGTCGGTGGCCTGGTGTTCATCGCAGCCCATGACAAAGTTGGTGCTGTGAGGCAGTTGGGCCGCGACATGCGAGGCGCTGCTGACCACGTACTGGAAGCTACCGTACCAGCCCCGGACGAACAGCGGCACGCCGTTGATGAGCAGGTTGCCAAACTCGTCGATGCGGGCCTCGACCACCGGGGCCGGGGGCAGCACCCGTAGCGGCCACTCCGCCTGCTCCACGATCTCGCTGTGCTTGCCCGCGGGCTTGAGCAACTGGGCGCCGACGGCATACTCCCCCGCCTCGAGCCCCCGGGCCGGCAGGGCGAAGGGGACGGCAGTGGCCGTGACGTCGGTCTCGATCGTGGCGGCCTTCTCGTCGGCCGCCGGGCGCAGGGTGAGGCGCAGCTTCATCCCGGCCACTCGCTCCTGCGGCAGGCCTAGCGTCACGGTGCCCGTGACCTCCGCCAACTCCTGCGTGGCGTAGATGGCCTGGCGGTAGTTGGGCTGGGTCAGGTGCAGTGCCAGGGGGACGTAGCTGAGCCACTCGTCGAACCGGTTGACCAGGCAGAGGCGCCCCTCCGCGTCACGCGCGCGGACCAGCACGGGGTACTTCCCCGGCCGGGCAACGGTAAGCCTCGCGGTCTTCACCAGGGCGCTGTGGCCCGCAGCCAGCTCCACGGGCGTCTTGACGGGCTGCGCCGCCGGGGCGAGCACCTCCGTCTCCACGGTCCCGGCCCACGCCTTCTCGCCACGATTCTCGAGCATGACGGCGGCATCGACGGCATACCCCTCGGCGGCCGGCTGCAGGCGGAACACCGGGCTGTCGGCATAGAGGTTGAAGCGAGTCCGGTCCACCGGCAGCGGCCCCAGGGTGCCGAAGTTCGCGATGTCGTGATAGCCATTGCCCGGGCTGTACTGGGAGTAGTAGAAGGGAGGCGGGGTCCGGGTCCGCGACACCGAGAACACCCAGCTCGCGGCCCACGTTCGCCCCGGGCGCTGGTTGAACATGGCGAAGGGCAGGGCCACCTCCAGGCTCCAGAAGTCGGGGCCCCGGAACACGCGGGCCGCCCACTCCGCCGAGTAGTTGGCCTTGCTGGTGTTGCCGGACTCGATGTAGTACAGGTCGCACTGAGTCGCTTCGCTGTTGACCGTGACCTGGTAGAACTGGGTGCGGTCGCCCACCGGGTCCAGGAAGATCTCGACATCATCGTCAGACCACATCGCCGCATCATGCTGGCGGGCGGCCTCGACCCGCAGGTGGTCCATCTTGGGCTCATGGCACACCAGGCCGAGGTAGAGCTGGTCATCGTCGTAGAGCGCCCGGAAGGCGGTCTGCTGCTCAGCGGGGATGGGCTGACGATCTGTCTGCCCGAGGGGCTTCTCAAAGCCGGTATGCTCGGGGGCAGCCTGCCAGGCGGCCTCGTCGAGCTTACCGTCCAGCGTCAGCGTACCGGCCAGGCGCACGGCGCCGGCGGCCTTGCGTGGCCCGACCGCAGGGCCCGCCATGGCGGCGGAAGCGAGCAGCAGCGTGGCGACCAGGGGAGCAAACCACAGCGGCAGACGAGACATGATGCCCTCTTCCCGAGCCTGGTGTTGACAGCGCCTGCCCTCTTCGCCGCCCGGCGTCCGCTCTCCTGCGTCGCGGCAGGTCGCGGGCGGCAACGCAGCGAATCGTGTTCTACCTTGCATCGCACCGCTCAAAACTCACGTGCTGCCGTAGGAGAGGCCCACCATGTTCCAGCTACCCATCGCCGCAAGCGCGGCTGCGATCGGCCTGCTCGCCGCCATGGCGTGTCCGGCGTGGTCGGCAGACACCGGCCCGCAGCCGTTCCGGCAGCTCTACACGGGCGCCGAGGCGACCGGGCCGAATGTCATCGCCCTGTGGCAATTCCTGCCCGGGCAGGAGGCCAAGGACAACTCAGGGCACGGACATGACCTGACGCTGCGGGGCGAGGCGCGCTTCGTGAGAGAGGGACCGCTGGGCGCCGCTCTGGAATCGTTCCCGGCCGACAGCAAGCACGACAAGCCGCAGGGCGCCACTGCCAGGGACGCGAACGACCTCTCCCCTCCCGGCGCCTTCACCCTCGAGGCCTGGTTCATGCCCAAGCCGGAGATGGCGGAGTACGCCAACGTCTTCCTGCTCGACAAGAAGCTCTACCACTACGTGCTGGACTTGCCGAAGGCGAATACCGACTACTGCCTGTACATGCCGCGCGCGGGCCAGAACCGCCGGCGCCTGGTCGCGTCGCTGGGCTTCGGCAAGAACTCCGACTCCATCGAGGGCCCCGAGATCGAGGTCGTGCCGGGGAAGTGGACGCATGTCGCCTTCACGTATGACGGCGCCGGCCGGTCACGCTTCTTCATCAACGGTGAGCTGGCCGGCAAGGTGTATGTCCCGGGTCGCGGTGCGGTCGTCCCGGGCCAGTATGGCCTCACCATCGGTGACCGGTTCGGGAGTACCCATGCCGGCTTCCCGGGCTACATTGCCCAGGTACGCGTCGTTAGCGGCATCGTGCCGTACTTCACGGGCGGGTTGATCGCCGGCACCGGTCGCGGGCGCACTGCGTTTCTACGCATGGAGCGGGACGCGACCGTCCCGGTTACTGTCCTCAATGACACGACCGGGCCGCTGACCGGCGGGCGCGCCCAGGTGGACTACGGCGGCGAGGAGCAGGACGTCCGCCTGCCTGATCTCGCTCCCAACCAGGAGCACATCATTCCCGTCAAGGTTGACACCACCCTCCGGCCCGGGGGCTACCCGCTGAAGGTCAGCGTGGCGGGGTCTGCCGGTGGCAGGGAGCTCCGCACGGAAAAGGAGGTCCCCATTACCATCGTCCCGCGGCCGCTCCCCAACCAGATGCCGGTGGTGATGTGGGGCGGTGGCGACATCGCGCGTCTCAAGGCGATGGGCTTCACGCACCAGTTCATCACCCTGGTCTCCGAGGGCCTGGTGTGGGATGCCGGCAAGCCCGTCCCCGCGATGCCGGCCGACGTCATTGAGCGCCAGGGCAAGCTGCTGGACGAGCTGCTGGCGGCCGGGCTGCGCGGCGTCGTGGTCGCCCACCCGGGAACCTGGGTGATACGCGATCCCAAGCGCAAGGCGCAGTACAACCGGGTGGACCGCAAGGGGGCGCTGCGTGAGCACGAGAACGTCTGCGGCAACTTCCCCGCGGTGCGGCAGCTTTGCTACAACACCGGCGCCTCGGTCGCGCAGACCTTCGGACACTATCCTGCGCTGGACGGGGCGCTGATCCACTCCGAGGTGCGCGACGGCTCCGAGCTGTGCTTCCACGAGCATGACCGGCAGGCGTGCCGGGAGGCCACGGGCGCCGACATTCCCGAGGAGGTTATCGGCAAGGGCGGACTACACCACAGCCGCATCAAGGGCTTCCCGCGAGACCGGGTGATCCGCGACGATGATCGCCTGCTGGCCTTCTACCGCTGGTTCTGGAAGAACGGCGATGGGTGGAACCCGCTGCACTCGGAGACCAGTCGGGGCCTGAAGTCAACCGGCCGCCAGGACCTCTGGACGTATTTCGATCCGGCGGTGCGCGTCCCCGACACCTGGGGTAGTGGCGGGGACGTGGATGTCATCTCCCAGTGGACCTACTCCTATCCCGACCCGATCAAGATCGGCCAGTCAACGGATGAGCTGTTCGCGATGGCCGAGGGCAAGCCGGGGCAGCAAGTGATGAAGATGACCCAGGTCATCTGGTACCGCACCCGGACTGCGCCGAAGCTGCCGGAGGATGAGTCCAAGCGCACAGCGTGGGAGAAGCGGCACCCCGAGGGCCCGTTCATCACCATCGCGCCCGACCACCTGCGGGAAGCCTTCTGGTCGAAGCTCTCCCGGCCCATTCGCGGGATCATGTACCACGGCTGGGGGTCGCTGGTGGAGACGGGCGCCACGACGGGCTACGTGTTCACGAACCCGGCGACCCAGGGCGTGCTGGCCGAGCTCACGCGCGATGTAGTGCGGCCCCTCGGCCCGACGCTGCTGCAGGTCCCGGACCGCCCGGCGGATGTTGCGGTCCTCGAGAGCTTCGCCTCGCAGATGTTCGCCGGGCGCGGCACGTACGGCTGGGGCAACTCGTGGGAAGCCGACATGCACCTGATCCTACAGTGGGCCCACCTGCAGCCGAAGATCCTCTTCGATGAGACGGTGGTGCGCGACGGTCTCGACAACTACCGCGTGCTGGTGATGCCGGCGTGTGATGTGCTCACCGCGAGCGTCGTCGCGCGCATCAAGGCCTTCCAGAACCAGGGGGGCA
Organism: uncultured Armatimonadia bacterium; assembly: GCA_964542355.1. Lineage (GTDB taxonomy): Bacteria > Armatimonadota > Zipacnadia > Zipacnadales > JABUFB01 > CAZIWQ01. The sequence continues at coordinate 861 of CAZIWQ010000461.1, read as the reverse complement.
TCGTGGTCGCCGACGAGTTCGTATGCCCGGCGATCATCCCGGACATCGTGGTACCAAGCCTCAGTCGCACCGGCAAGGCGGACGCGGACAAGGCGGCCCTGCAGGCCAGGGCCGTCGCCCTCCGCCAGGAGCTCGACCCGTTCTACACGCGCTATGGCGACACGAGCAATGCCGATGTGGTACTGCGCTTCCGCCGCTATGGCGATAGCGACTACCTGTTTGTACTGAATGACAAGCGCACGTTTGGCGACTACGTAGGTCAGCATGGGAAGGTGATGGAGCAGGGGCTGCCCACCGCGGCGCGCATATCCGTGCAACGTAAGGCGGGCTTCGTCTATGACCTGGTGGAGCACCGTGCCCTGCCCGTCGACGGCACGCCTGGCGGGCTGGAGTTCGACGTGAAGCTCGGCCCGGGCGACGGGAGAGTGCTCCTGCTCACCAGCCGGCGCATCGCGGGGGTGGAGGTGAAGGCTGCCGGCCAGGCCAGGCCCGGGAGCGCCGTGGATGTGACCGTCTCCGTTACCGATGCGCAGGGCGCACCGATTGCGGCAGTAGTGCCCGTGCGGCTGGACATCCTGGATCCGCAAGGGCACCCCGCCGAGCCCAGCGGCGCCTATGGTGCGAAGGATGGTACGGTCAGCGTGAGCCTGGCGCTTGCCGCCAACGACACGCCGGGAACGTGGACGATCAAGGTGACGGAGTTGGCATCGGGCCTCAGCCGGGAGCAACAGCTCACCGTGAAGCCGTGAGCGGCGGGGGTGGCAGCGGCGGGGCCGGCCCCCGCAAAAGGACGGCGCGTAGGTCGAGCGTCTCGCTCGACAAGACCCCGCCGACCGAGACGGTCGGCCGTCACGTGCGAAG
>CAZIWQ010000460.1:0-5850 GCA_964542355.1 uncultured Armatimonadia bacterium | reverse complement strand
TTGCGCCCCTCTCCAGGGGCGCTCACGTCCACGGCCAGCCTTCCTTGGCAGCCGGTCCACAGAGCCTGCATGGTTGTCGGAGCGGCGGCGCGGGGCGCCGCCGAGCCTAAGTGAACAGCATTGGGACCAGGCCAGACGGAGCTTCATCCCCAACAGGGCACTGGAGCTGGAGGGAGAACACCCGATGGGTACAGCAATGAGGCTGTGGCTGCTTGCACTGGTGGCCGCCCTGCCGGCGGCGGACGGTGCCAGAGAGTACACGCTGGTCGAAGCCGGCAAGCCGGCAAGCTGCATCGTCCTCTCGGACGACGCCGGGCCCGTCCTCACGCACGCGGCGAGCGAACTGGCGACCTTCCTGGAGAAGGTCTCGGGCGCGCGGGTGCCGACAGGGCGCACTCCGGCGCCGGGACTGTTCCCGATCTACCTCAGCGTCGAGCCGGGCACCGGTGAGACGTACTCGCCGGCGGTGAGGCAAGCGCTCGGGCAGTTGCGAGATGATGGATTCGTCCTCGCCGCCGCCGACACGGGCCTGCGCGTCCTCAGCAGAGAACCGGTGGGGGTCCTGTTCGGCGTCTACGATATCCTCAAGCGCTACGCCGGCATGCGGTGGTTCTACCCCGGCCCCGATGGGGAGCACTGCCCGCGGACGGCGACGCTCCGAGTCCCGGAGCAGACGACGGTGAACAACCCCAGCTTCCGCTACCGCGAGATCAGCTTCGTCTGTGCCAACGTGAACTCCAAGACCGTGGACACCTGGGACTGGATGCTGCGCAATGGCATCCCGATCCATGTGATGAAGCATGTGTATCCGCAGGTGAAGGCAGAGGTCGAGCCGCGCGGGGCCCGGACCGACGACGGCGGCCACTGCTTCGCCTACCTGCTCAACGACAGCCTGTTTCAGGAGCACCCGGAGTACTTCAGCCTCATCGACGGCAAGCGCGTGCCACAGCAGTACCGCTACCAGCCCTGTACCACGAACCCGCGGGTGGCTCAGATCATGGCGGAGGGGATCGGGAAGGTGCTGGACGCCGCGCCGCCGGGCGGGCGCTATCTGATCGGCAACAACGACGCCACCGCCTGGTGCCAGTGCGAGGAGTGCGTCCGGCTGGACCCGCCGGGGGAGAGGCAGCAGGGGCGCATCAGCACCCGCTACTGCACGTTCGTCAACCAGATCGCGGCGCAGGTCTATGCGACCCACCCGAACGCCAATCTGTGGGCGTGGGCCTACCAGAACTACCAGATGCCCCCCACCGGCGTGGTCCTGGACAAGCGGCTGTCGCTGGAGGCGTGCGTGCACCACCGCTGCTACCGCCACAGCCTGGAGGACGAGAAGTGCCCGGCCAACGCGAAGTTCCGTGAGATGCTGACCTCGTGGTGCCAGCTCGGCCATGTGGTCACTGCCCGCGAGTACAACGAGGTGTTCCCCGGTGACCCGCCGTACGTGCCGTTCGAGCGGGTCTACTGGCGCGACCTGCGCTACTACCACAAGCTGGGGATGGCCGGGTTCCGCTTGCCGATCGCCCCCCCGGATGGGACGTTCGGCCCGACCTGGAACAAGCGCCAGATCCTCCACGCCTGGTACGCGCAGTGGCAAGGCCTCTACCTCGCCGCGCTCACCGGCTGGGACATCACCACCGACTACGAGCAGGCAGTCGCGGACATGGGGACGCGGTACTACGGACCGGCCTGGCCGGCGATGCAGAGGTACCGCGCGCTACTCGTCCGCATCTATGAAGAGACCCCCGGCGACATCATCTACGGCGCCGGCGACCTGGGCACGTGCCTGGAGTGGCCCAACTCGCGGGCGGAACTGGAGGGGCTCCTGGCGCAGGCTGACACGGCCGCCGCGGGCGACCCGCTGATCCGCCGGCGCGTCCAGCGCGACCGGGACTATCTCACCTGGAGCTGGGTGGGTGCGCACGACAAGTACCTCGCCACGCGGCCACGGGAGACCCATGCCGCCCGCCGCAGTGGCCTGCTCACCGTCGATGGCAAGCTCGATGACGAGGACTGGAAGCAGGCGGAGATCACCACCAACTTCGTCGCCACTGACGGCGCCGTCGCGAACCCCCAGACCTATGTGAAGGTGCTCTACGACGCCGACAACCTCTACTTCGGTGTGGAGGCGATGGAGCCGGAGCCGGCCGCGCTCGCCGCCCGCTGCACCCGGCGTGATGGGCCGCAGATCTGGTCCGACAGCACGGTGGAGCTGTTCATCGTGCCTCCGGGCATGAATGGCCGGTATTGCCAGCTCGCCGTGAACCCGCGAGGCACCGTGTACGACGCTCTGAACGCGTCAACGACCGCGGCCGACCTCACCTTTGACGCGGGGGCGGAGGTCAAGTCGGTGCTGCTGGCGGATCGCTGGGTCGTCGAAGCCAGGATCCCGACGGCGCCCTTCGGCCGCACCATCCGCGACGGTGAGACGTGGAAGGTCAACGTGGGGCACAACCGACACCTCAGCAGCGGGGCCCCGGGCCAGGCCAGCTCCTGGAGCAACGGTGCGTTCCATGGCGTGGATGCCTATCGCCCGCTCGTGTTCGGCAAGGCGGCGCTCATCAAGAACGGGGACTTCGAGGAGACAGTCCCCCCCCCTGACAGCGCCAAGCGCGCGGGTTGGCAGTTCCCCGACGATCTCGCCCCCGCCCGGTGGTCGTTCACCCAGCAGGGCACGGCGACAGTGGTCACAGGTGACGCGGCCTCGGGCAAGCGCTGCTATCGCGGCCGGGGTTGGATCTTCCAGTTCGTGACAGCGCCGGCCGACTTCCGGGGCAATCTGCACGTCCAGCTCAAGGCCCGGGGCAAGGGGAACCTGTGGATCGCCACATTCCAGTACGTCCGCCAGACCTACAAGCACATGGCGACGGCGGTGATGAAGGACATCAAGCTCGACGCCGGGGAGTGGACGCCGGTGGAGGCCTCCTACGCGTGCATCGATGACCGGGTCATCGCGCTGGCCCTCCATCTCGATGGTGCGGTGGACGTTGACGATGTCAGCGTCACGCCGGAGGAGCGGCACGCGGAGCCGTAGGGGGGGGCGGCAACGGCGCCTCACCCGCCGATCGGGACGACGCCGCTGTTTTCTGGTCGTCCTGTCGGCGACCGCACGAACCGCGCCCCCAGGCCCACGTCATCCTGAGGAGCGAATGTGGCTTCGCAGAAGCCGCAGCCACGAAGGATCACATTCCGCCAATGGGCGGCTTCGACTGGTGGTGATCCTTCGCCAGAAGACCGCTGCGCGGTCTGGGCTCAGGATGACAGGATCGCAGGACGACGCGGTCTTGTGTCCGGCCCCCTCCGGGGAGGAAGCGCGGCGTGGACGGCGAAGTCACCATCCCTGTCGTCCGCCATCCACCACACTGCCTAACCGCTGTTCCCGGGAGTTGACAATGACAGTCTCGATCAAGCTTGGCTTCGTACCGTCCTACCGGCGTTGGAGCGACTGGACGGGGAAGATGCGCGATGACAGCATCCGGGAGCTTGCGCAGCTCCCCGGGGTGGAGGTCATTGCCCCCCCGGTCGCCCCGCCCGATGCCGTCCCCGACGCGATGACCGGCGCGACGGCCTGCGGCGCCGTGCATACCCTCGATGAGGCGGAGGTGGCCGCCGACTACTTCGCCCGCGAACGGGTCGATGGCCTCGTCCTGTGCCCGCTGGACTTCGGTGACGAGCGCTCGGCCGTCAAGGTCGCCGAGAGGCTCGGCGTGCCCGTGCTGCTGTATGCGACGAAGGAGCCGCCGGCGATCGTCGGCGCGGGCATGGCGCGCGTGTCGGACTCCTACTGTGGGAACCTGTCGATGGCCGCCGGACTGCACCGCCGCCGCCTGCCATTCCGCTTCGCGGGAGTGTTCTTCCCCGACGAGCCCGGCCTGCGGGTGGCGGTGGAGGCCTTCGTCCGGGCCGTCGCCGTCATCAAGGGTCTGCGCAATGCCCGCATCGGCCAGGTGGGCGTGCGGCCGCAGACGTTCGAGACGGTGGCGTATGATGAGGTCGCCATGGCCCGCAAGTTCGGCCAGAACGTGATCTACACGAACCTGATCGACATGCTGACCGAGGCGCGCGGGCTGGCGGATGATGACGGCGCGGTGCAGGAGGTCATGGCCGATACCCGCCGCACGACCGCCACGATCACGGTGGCCGATGACTACCTCCTCAAGGCGGCGAAGCTGGAGGTGGCACTGGCGGCGTTCTGGCGGCGAGCGGGCCTCTCCGCCCTGACGATGCAGTGCTGGCACAGCATTCAGCTTGAGTACGGCATCTCGCTGTGCGCGCTGTTCGGTCGCCTGACGGGGCGGCACATGCTCACGGCCTGCGAAGCCGACGTCATGGGCGCCCTGTCGATGCTCACCCAGTACCAGGCCTCCCTCGGGCAGGACCTGCCGCACTTCATCGACTGGACCATCCAGCATCGCCAGAACCCCAACCGCCTGCTGGCGTGGCATTGTGGCAACGCGCCCACGTGCCTGGCCCGCGACGCGGGCGCGACTGCGCTGCGATCGCGCCGCGACATGGCCGGGTCGGAGCCGGTCGCGCCCGGCGACCCGCAGGCAGGCCTGTTCCAGTTCCAGCTCAAGCCCGGCCCGGTCACCTGCTGCCGCCTCGCCGAGTATGATGGCGAGTGGAAGATGCTCATCGCCCGCGGCGAGATCGTCCCGTCGGACGAGACGCTCGCCGGCACCTGGGGTTGGGTGGAGGTCAGCGACCACGACCGCCTGTACCGCACCCTTGTGGAGCAGGGGTTCGTGCATCACGCCAGCATGATCCACGGCGACCAGGTAGCGGCGCTCGCCGGCGCCTGCCAGTTCCTCGACATCGCACCCATCATTGTGGAGTAGTGACTTGGAGATGCCGACTCTCGACATTGTCGGGCTGGGCATGGCCACGCTCGACGTACTGATGCGGGTGGGCGAGATGACCACCTGGGATGTTCCGCAGGGGATCACCGACTTCGGGCTTGACGGGGGCGGGCCGGTGGGCACGGCCTGTGTCGCCGCCGCGCGCTTAGGGGCGCGGGTCGGCTACGTCGGCACCGTCGGCAATGACATCGTCGGCGAGTTGAAGACCCGGTTCCTGGCCGAGTACGGGGTTGACCTGAGCCGGCTCGTCCCCGTGGAGGAGCCGGAGGCGCAGGTGGTCGCCGTCTACGTCCATGAAGACACCGGGGAGCGGGTGTTCTCGGCGCTGAAGCGCTTCCGCTCGGCCCGCATGCCCGTCGCGGCGCTCGACCGGTCATACATCAGCGCGGCCCGGTTCCTGCACCTCGATGGCTTCTTCCACGACTGTGCGATGCAGGCGGCGCAATGGGTGCACGCGGCCGGCGGGCAGGTCTGTATCGACTGCCGGCGGACCGACGAGAGCACTGTCCCGGCGCAGACCATCGAGCTGCTCGCCCATGTGGACTTCCTGGTATGCGGCTCCGGCTTCTGCCAGGCCTTGACGGGGGAAGAGGATATCTGGGCGGCCGGGCCTGCGGCCCTCGGCTGTGGGCCACAGGTGGTCGTGGAGACCCGGGGCGAGGCCGGCAGCTTCAGCTTCAGCGAGGGGCGAGCGTTCCACACCCCGGCCTTCGAGGTCGAGGTGCTCGACACGACGGGGGCGGGCGACGTGTTCCACGGCGCCTACCTGGTGGCGCTGCTCCACGGCTGGGACCTGTGCCTGTGTGCGCAGTTTGCGGCCGCCGCGGCCGCGCTCAAGTGCACCAAGCTCGGTGGGAGGCGCGGCATCCCCGGGTTTGCGGAGACGGTCGAGTTCCTGCGCGGCCGGGGCATCGACGTCCCTGCGTAGGTCGAGCGTCCCGACGCCGCTGTCTTCTGGCCAACCCGTCGGCGGCCGCACGAACCGCACCTGCTG
>CAZIWQ010000459.1:0-5856 GCA_964542355.1 uncultured Armatimonadia bacterium | reverse complement strand
TCGGGCGCGACGCGCTGGGTGAGGACCCTGCGGTGGACAGGACGCTCATCGCCAAGGATCAGAGGTTTGCCGAGGCACTCTCGCAGTGCTCCTCCGAGTGGCGGGAGATGATCGCGCGCTGGGCCGCGGACTGCGGCTTTGGTGCCTCGCCCTGGTGGCTATCCGTGTTCACCCTGAGCCGCCGGCTGTCGGGACTGGCGACCACTCCCGCGGACCTGTTCTCCCCCTTCGCTCAGGTGTGGGCTGTTGTTGAGCGCGACGACCACCGCGGCAGTGGGGGCCTCGTCCGCAGCTTCGACAGCCTGGTCGGCGGGGTGCGTCTGGGCATCGAGGCAGCCGCTGCCGATCTGCGGAAGCGGGTGGTTGGGTTCCGATGGGACGAATGGGTCAGGGCGGGCATACGGCAGACGATACAGCTCCCCGGGAGCCTGAATGTCGGGTTCGCCTTGCCGCGACGACTGCCTGATGAGAGCCCCGCGAGGACTGCCTGCCAGAGCAAGGCAGTTGCGGGGACCTACATGGACGCCATGAGCATACTCGCCCGGCACGGAGACACTGGCGACATCTCCAACGAGCTACACGACCCGTCTGCACAGTCAGACTTCGTGAACGCCTTCAGGCGACTCAGAGGGGCCCTCGGGCCAGACGCCCGCCTGCGACTCAGGGCGGCGGAGAGCATCAGCCGGAAGACGGCAACGATTGCGCCGCCCCCGACGGCAGAGCCCGGGCGGAAGCGATCGGTGGTCACGCTGAGGGGAACCGTGCGAGGCTTTGATCTGGACAAGGGCGTGCTGTTCGTGCGAGATCACCGGGGCATGGGCAGGACAAGGGTCAGGTACCAGGTGGACGGGCCATTCGCGCCGGAGTTCGCGCCCGAGGAGTTGCTGAACAGAGAGGTCGCCATGGAGGTATCCACAACCGGGAAGGCCGATCCCCCCGTCGAGGGTCGGATGATCGGGGTGCCTCGACTCACGTCCTGCTCCAACCCGCAGAGCGCCGACCGCGCGCCACTCGACGACTAGTGTCGCGTCTGGTGTGCCGCATCGACAGTGGTGGGGTACGACGGGTCACCGCCACATGCCTTGCCGACCACGAGCGGACACGATGGCAGGTGGTGGCTGTGAAGGTCGTGTCGACACGTGCGAAGCGCGTGTGGTCCCGCCCGCAGGGCGGTCGGCGTGCGCTCCTCGGAGCGTACGTCACCTAGCCCCGGGCTGAAGCCCGGGGCTGAGGGACCCCGCTGCGCGGGGCCGACCGTCCTGCGGACGACACGGCGACGCCCACCACGCGCGTTGTTGCCGCATTGCGCATGCCTCAACTGGCGTTGGCAGATGCTTCGCTGGCGGGCCGCTACGCGGCACTGGCTCAGCATGACAGGAACCCGGAGCCTCATGCGCAATGCCGTCAGTCTCGTCGGACTGACGCTCCGTCCCCAACGAACCACGGCTAACAGGGTACGAGATCCCGCTGATCGAGAGGACATGACACGCCATGCGACTGAGCAACGGCATTCTGGCGCTGCAGTTCGATGACAGCACGGGGAGTGTCCGTCAGATCACCGACCTGCGGACGGGCAGGCAGCACCTCAACGACCCGCGCGGGCAGCGGCTGGCCAAGCTGATCGTGCCGACGCCCGATCACGTCTCGCGGCCGCTCTATTCGCACGAGGCGGGGCCACCGACGATGACGCGGGAGAAAGACGGCGTCACCATCGCCTTCCCCGAGCTCCGCTACCGGGGCGCCGGGACCGGTGTCTTCCTGACTGTGCGCGTGCGCCTGCCCGCGGGAGCCTCCGAGGCGCGGTTCAGCGCCGAGATCCGCAATGCGAGCCCCTACCGCGTGCACGAGTTGTGGTTCCCGTGCCTCGGCGGCCGGCGCGGGAAGCCCGGCCAGACGCGCGACGTCATCACGACCAGCCTGTGGACCGAGCGCGACATCTACGCCCGACTGGCCGCCTCCGGCAAGTCGACGCATACCTTCGGCCATCACCATCTGCGCATGTCGCTCGGGGCGGCGCATCTGTTGCCCCTGATGGACCTGAGCGACGACAGCGGCGGGCTCTCGTACATCAAGTATGAGGAGCGCCCGTCGCCACACGTCCTCGTCCTGGAGAGCCTGCCCTACGAGCGCTACGAACCCTGCGTCACCTGGGCCTGGGCCACGGGTGTGTTCGTCGAGCCGGGGCAGACGTGGGAGAGCTGCGAGTTCGGCGTGGGCGTGCACGAGGGAGACTGGCACGAGACGGCCGATCGCTTCCGCCAGTGGCTGGCGGGCTGGTGGCGGCCCTGCGACACGCCACCGGCGCTCCGCGAGAAGATCGGTCTCTTGCACATCCACACCCATGGCTTCTCCGGTGAGCGCCATCACGAGTTCGCGGAGCTGCCGGCGATCGCGCAGGATGCCAGGCGCTATGGCGTGCACGACCTGATGGTGTGGGACAACACCGCCTCGGTATACTGCCGCCCCGACCGGGGGGACTTCTGGGAGATGCCGGCGGCGCGGAAGCGGGAGCTGAAACAGGCACTCGCGGAGGTGAAGCGCGGCGGGACCGCGGTGAGCGCGTTCGTCAACTGGCGGCTGGCGTGCGAGTACAACCGCACCTGGGATCAGCTCCGGCCGCTGGTGCAGGAGGGGCTGTTCGGCGTGGGGCTCTTCGGCTTCCCCTGCGGCACGCTCGACGGCGGTCGGTACGGCGACCCGGGCTACGAGATGGGGTCGCACGCGGTCTGCTGCGGGGCCGACGGCTATCTCCCCTACGCGCGCAAGGTCCTGAGGCGGACGCTGAGCCTGGGCTTCGACGTCATCGCGGCCGATCAGGCCGCCGAGTGGAACTACTGCCTGTCACGCGAGCACGGGCATGCCTCGCCGTGGGAAGCCTGGGAGCGCACCTACAACTGGTTCGCCGAGGTCACCCGCACCACCCGCCGCCGGAGCCCGGACGCCTACACGATTGCCGAGCTGCCGGACCTGTACAACACCCAACACATCGACCTGTGGTGGCACTGGTACTGGCGCGAGGGGGGCGGTGCGAACGCGCCGCTGTTCCGCTACGTGCTCCCTTCCATGATCCCCTGCTGGTGCGTTGATGAGAACCAGCGCGAGATGGTCGCGGAGGCCTTCGCCGTCGGCGCCTTCATGGCCATCGCGACGCGGGACATGGCCGGCCTGCTGTCGGACGCCCCCGACCTCGCGGCGCAGATTGCCCGGCTGGCAGAGCTCCGCCGGGCCACGGCACCGTTCGTCAGCCACGGGCAGTTCCGCGACAACCGCGGCCTCACCATCCAGGGCGCGGCAGGCTATGTCTACACCTCCGCGCGCGGCGTCGCCGTCGCGCTGGCAAACGGCAGCCCGCGCAAGCGCACCGCGCGAGTCGTCCTGTCACCGGAGGCAGTGGGGAGGGATGTCGGGATGGACTGCACGCTGCATGTCGAGGGCGAGCAGCCGCGCGGGGTGAGCGCGGTCCGCCGGGGCGGCACCCTGGCATTGCAGGTCGTGCTGCCGGCGTACGGAGCGGCAGTCGTCACATGGGAGGCGCCGCTGTCATCCTGAGCCCAGACCGCTGCGCGGTCTTCCGGCGAAGGATCTGCCAGATGGCAAGACGCTTGTGTCAGTGCGCTGCGATCAGCCGCAGGCGATGACGCCCGGCCGGGATCCGCACGCTGACTCCGTCCGCGCTGCGGTCGACCGCCGCCGGCTTCGCCCCGTCCACCTCGAGGCCTGTGGCGGACACGCCCCGGAAGGTCACCAGGCTGTCGGCCGTCGCCTGGACCTCGCCGGAAGCCGCGTGCATGGCGATGCTGACCGGCCGGTCTGACGTCATCACGAGAGCGGCGGCAGCCAGGTAAGTGCAGTCCACCACCAGCCAGCCCCCGTCCGCCCCCTCCCGCAGGCCGAACACGACAGCATCGGTCTCGATCCCCGCCGCCCGGACCCGGCCCCCGGCTGTGTTGAAGCCGATGGTGTCCGTCCCGTTCACCCGGAAGGTAACCGCGTCCGCCGCTGTGGCGGAGCTCACGGTCGGCGTCGGCGTATCGTGCCGCACCGGGTAGAGCAGCGTCGCAAACAGGCCACGATCGCGCGGCGCGGCCGTGGTGATGATGTGGAATGGCGGCATGCTCTCCACCGCGCCCATCGTGGCGAGCCACTTCTCCTTGGCCTGTTCGGTAAGTCGGTCCTTCGGCACGGGGCGCAAGTACTGCTCCATGCGCTCGCGAGTCGGCGGCACGAGGATCGCCGGCTGCGGGGCGGCGAGCCGGATGAGCAGGTCGGCCTTCTCGCCCCGCAACGCAAACTGCCCCTCGGCGAGCTGGTCCATCCGGCGATGCCGGTCGGAGTGCAAGAGCAGGTCGTAGCGGTGCGGCTCGGCATCCTTCTTCACATCGTCGATGATGACGAAGTAGGACGGGCGCACGAAGATCACGTGCCGCAGCGCATGCTCCACCGGTGACAGCGCATCGTACGCCGGCTCGGGGTTGGCCTGGATGTAGTCAAACAGGTCGCTGTGCAGGAACTGGTCGATGGTCCCGTGGCTGTTGATCTCCTGCGCCTGGTCATCGATCATCACGATGCTGTGCGCCGCCGAGCACATCCCCCAGCCGTAGCTCGGCTTCGTGCCCGAGTCATCGATGAAACGCTCCCCGTAGGCATTGAGGATGAAGCTCCCGTGGTCCGCCTGGCTGTGACCGTGACTGGGGACGCGCGACTCGAGCGCGAAGTGGATGTCCTCGGTGCTCTCGAAGCCGGTCCGGAGTACGACCTTGCCCGACCCCTGGCAGTACCGCGCCTTGCCCAGGCGGGGTGACTGGTCCGGGTACTCGAGCGGCACCTCCTTCCACCACAAGAGCGGGAACGAGTTGTCCTCGGCGGAGAAGATCTTGCCCTGCACCGCGAGACCGTGGGGGCCGTTGACATACTCGTAGTACCATCGCGCCAGCCCGTCGTCGAGCAGCCGCGCCAGCCCAACCATGTTCTGCGGGCAGGTTGTCTCGCGACCGTACACGCCGAACTGCCCCTGCCCGTCGCGCTGTGGCTCCAGCCGGTAGAGCTGGTAGAGCACGTTCTCGCGCAGCCTGGGCGTGTCGGCGAGGTTCTTCCCGGTCAGCCGTTGCCACGCGATGTAGAAGCCGAGGGTGTAGTCCAGTGCCAACGTGTTGTAGCACGCCTCCGAGGCGTAGTAGAACGCGCCCTGGTCGTCGAGACCCACATTCACCCATCGTGGGAGCTGCTCGGCAGCGAACTGGGCCCACTCCCGCGCCTGCGGGTACTCATCAGTGAGCGCGATGGCGGCCACCCCGAAGGGACCGTAGGTGCGTGGCGCCATGCTGGAATGGACCCCGACGCTACCACGGCCCTCGGGGCCATACAGGAACTTAGCCATCGTCTCCGCCTCGAACGCGAGTTTGGCGGCGACGGTGGCAGCACGCTCGGGGCCGAGACGGTCGAACAGCAGGTCGTAGGCGACCGCCGCCCCCTGCAGTGTCACACCGCGGTTGGGCTCGTAGCCGATATACCATGTCGGCCAGGTGCACAGCTTCAGGAGCGCGTCCACGGCCAGGTCGCCATACCGCGCATCACCGCCGATGGTCCACGCCACCGAGAGATCGATCAGGTCGCGCGCGGCGGACCAGTTCTCAGTCTGGCCAATGACGCGCGACCACTGGGGGCTGTCGAGTCTGGTCGTCTTGAGCAAGGCGTCACAGTGGGCGATGATCTGCTGGTACATCCACTGGGGCGTGCCCGAGGTCACGGCCTGGCGCAGGCGTGGGAGGTCCTGCTCGGAGAGGAACAGGCGTGGGTGGTTTGCAGGGTTGGGCGTGACAGCCGGTGCGGCTCCCGCAGATGCGCACATGGCGATCA
>CAZIWQ010000458.1:0-5856 GCA_964542355.1 uncultured Armatimonadia bacterium | reverse complement strand
CCATCGGCCCACTGCTCCTGAAGGCAGGCTTCCGGCGCGCGGCCTACGCGACCGCTCGTCACACGGAGGCCGAGCTGGCCCCCTGGAAGGTCACGGCCCCCGCCGTCGGCTGGGGACTCCTCGGGAAGGCCACCGCGACCGACGCGGAGATCGAGGCCCACATCCGGGATATCGTCACCCGCTATCCGCACTGCGAAGCCCTGATGATCTTCCATGAGAGCATGCCCAACGCGCCCCTGGGCACGCGTACGGCACCCGAGCTGTTCGGGCTACCGGTCAAGGAGTATCCCGGCGCTGACGCGCGCTGGCAGCAGGCCACTCGCATCGCCGCGCTGGTGCGGGCGAAGTTCCCGCAACTGAAGATCTACCTGGGCAACTCCGGCGCCGCCTCCGAGCTGATCGCCGAGGGGCTGCGCCGGAAGTTCCCCGAGAAGTGGGCCGACTACGTCGGGATCGAGACGGTGGGGCGCACCGGGCACCCGGAGAAGCTCTGGGAGGGGGGGCTGCCCGGTGTCTGGCTCCTGCGCGAGACCGTGCGCAAGTTCGGCTACGGGTGGGGGGTTACCAGTTGCTTCGAGACCAACTACCGGCAGGACCGGCTGCTGGGCGAGGAGCGCCAGGCGCAGTGGTATGTGCGCGATGTCCTGCTGTCTCACGCCTACCGGTTTCCCTACATCTCCATCGGCCTGTTGCACGACACCGGCAACAGCTACCATGGCTCGTTCTGGGGCGCCACCGGGCTGTGCCGGCGCTTCCCCCTCCTGTACCCCAAGCGCGCCTACGTGGCGATGGCGACGGTGACACGGGTGCTGGACCGGGTAACGCTCAAGCGCGAGGTGCCGACCGGCTCCAACTGCGTTTATGGTCTGGAGTTCGCCCGCGCCGATGGCAAGCATGTCTATCCCCTGTGGACGGCACGCGGTACGTGCGCACTACGCCTGGACTTCCCGGCGGGCGCCCGGGGTGAGGTCATCGACCTCTACGGCGGGAGCGACGGCCCCGCGTCCCTGGACGGAATGCGCCTCACCGCCACGACCGCGGTGCAGTACCTGGTCACCTCCGCCCCGCTCGCGGCAGTGAGCTGTGGCGCGCGCACCTACCCGGAGGACCAGCCCCCCGCCGGCTTCCAGCGAGTCAACGCGATGGACGAGGCAGGACAGTGGCGCTTGTCCACCGCTCGCGACCGCCTGCTGGAGCAGACCTCGGCCCCCCACCTGCCGTTCCGGACCGCCGGCGACTTCGTGCTGCGGGGCGTCCGCGATGAGGAGCGCGGGCCCTGCCTCGAGGTTGAGCTGATACCCGGCGCCGAGCCCGCCACCCCTCTCGTCAGCCGCTATGGTGTGCTCCGCCTGGCGAACCCGATCGTGCTGCCGGGGGAGCCGACGACTCTGGGCATGTGGGTGAAGGGCAACTCCGGCTGGGGGCAGGTGTTCTGGGAGGTCGAGGACGCCGCCGGCGTGCGGCGCGTGTCGTGTGGGACGGCGCAGCATGATGCCGACGTGTTCGACTACGATGGGCGCGTGTCGGTCGACTTCGACGGCTGGGCGTTCCTCAGCTTCCCGATCACCGACAAGTCGCCCATCCCGGACCTCTCGACGGGGAGTGTATCCAACCTGTGGGAGGCGTCCGCGGGTGGCAAGCCGGTCACCTACCCGCTCAAGCTCACCGGCGTGGCCTTCGCGCTGAGCCAACAGGCGCTGGGGCTAACGGAGATGCACCCCGTCAAGCAGATGATCCGGCTGCAGGATGTCGGGGTCAGCCCGTAGGGGCCCTACCACCTGGCTGGGGCGTAGGCCACCTCGAGGCGGGCGGTGATCCCTGCCCGCTGGCACACGTTGACCGGTCGGACCTCGAGAACGTTCTCGCCCTCATGTAGCGCCCAGCCCCAACTGGCAGGTTGCGGCTCCCACTGCTGTCCATCCACCCGCACCTCGAAATGGTCGAACCAGGGCATGCAGTGCTCCAGCGTGAGTGCCAGCTTCGGGCCGTCCGTCCAACTGGCCCGGGCTCCCACGCGCACCATGTTCACCGTCCAATAGAGGTCCTCCGGCCGATCAGTCAGGATCCCGGTGCCCCCGGGTGCGAAGTGGCTGATGAAGGTCGGGAGACACCGGCGGTCCAGCCATGTCCACTTGCCGATGGTCAGGCGCGCGTAGTAATCCATGACGCTGTGCCGCACAAAGCGCCGGCAGGTCAGCGCTGCCTCCGCGGCATCGAAGTGCGTCATGGTGGGGACGAGCTTCGGCACCAGTTGGAGGTGGTCGCCGTGTGGCATCACGAACGCCGGCTCCTCCTGCACCACCGCGACGGCCGCGGCCTCATGGGACAGCCAGGCGTCGTGGATCTCCAGGGCCGACAGTGGCAGCCCGTCACGCTCGTAGTGGAGGTTGAGGTCGGGGTCCAGCAGGACCCACTTGCGGTACTGGTTGGACCAGATCTCCGGCACGGAGTGGCCCACATTGCCGACGTTGTGCCCTCGCGGGAAGCTGCAATCTCGCACGCCGATGCCGATCGGCCGTGCCACCCACCCCAGCGACCGGGCGCACTCGACGAACACACGGCTGTAGAACCCGCAGTTGAAGTGCTCGCCCCGCTCGGCCAGCTCGAGGATGTCCAGTGCATCCTTGACCTTGTCGAAGCTCAGCGACCAGCCGTGGTCCCAGCGCGAGCGCACCCAGCGCTTGAGGGCACACATGGCCTCAAACTCGGTCGCGGCGCCGGCCACGACCTCATCCAGCCGGTACTGCTCGCGCACCTGGACGGTGCGTGGCGCCCGCGGATCTCCGTAGTCCAGTTGGCTGAAGTCGCCGACGAACGCCGGGAGGTCACAGCGGATCACGTCGAAGTCGCCCGGGATGCTGTGCTTGTCGTCATTCATCGGCTCTTCTCTCCCGTCAGCAGGTCATTGGTGCTGGCTGGGGTCGCGTAGGCCGACCGTCTCGGTCGGCGGGGAAGGCGTGTCGAGCGGGACGACGCCGCTGTTTCCCGCGTCGTTCCGCCTGCCTGTCATCCTGAGCCCAGACCGCTGCGCGGTCTTCGGGCGAAGGATCAGCATCAGCCGAAGGCGCTTGTATGCGGAGTGTGATCCTTCGTCGCTGCGGCTTCTGCGAAGCCGCATTCGCTCCTCAGGATGACATCGGCCCGAAGACCCGGTTCGTGCGTCCGCCGACGGGCTGGCCAACAAACGGTGGCGTCGAGACGCTCGACCTACGCGGTGTCCGGCGCGGCCTTGACGACAACGACCACGCGCTCGTCAGCCGGCAGATCAATCACAACGCCATGCCATTGCAGACCCTCGTACCCGAGCTCCAACAGGTCGCACGGCCGGCCGGATACCGTCGCGACCAGGGGCTGGCCCGCGTCCCATGGGGGTAGCAGCAGGGTCAGCCCCGACACCGCCGCCGGGCCCTGCAGCGCGAGCGTGAGCGCGGCCCCATCCCACGCCACCGTCTCCACGGTGACGGCCCGGCGGGCATCGTTGAAGTCCAGCCACTCAGTGGCGTTGACGCTCGGGAGGCCGCGGTCGCGGGCCGCGCACAGGACCCGCCGGAACCACTCCTGGCAGGCGACCGCACCCCGCCCCGCCAGACTGATCGGGTGGAAATAGGGGTGGAACACGCCGTGCCACCGCTCGGCACAGTCAGCCAAGAGGCGCAGCGCCAGCTCGCATGCCTCCTCCTGTGTCATCGGCGTCAGCAGGCACTTGGGGGAGCACGAGCCATCCTCGGTCTGCACCGTGCTCTGCTCGTAGCAGTCGAGCACCCGGCCGGTGCGGCTGATGAACTTGACGGGCAGGGCGCTCCCGTTGAGATAGCCGGAGACGAAGCGATAGCCCCCGGCGAAGTTGGTGTCCAGGCGCAGGCCGTGCTCGAGCAGCAGTTGCGGCGTCTCGTCCCACCCGGGAAAGACGCACGAATGCGACCGCAGCGCACGGGGGGCAAAGCCCATCCGCTGCTCGAAAAGCGCCACGATCTCGCCCACACAGTGCCGCCATGTCACGAGGTCGGGCTGCAGGCAGATCCACGGGTGCACGCCGAACTCGTGCCCCTGCCGGCGCAGGGCGGCCAGCTTGTGGCGCTCAAACTCCTCGATCTGCGGAGTCATCAGGTAGAGCGTGTACTTCGTGCCCGTCGCCGCCGTCTCCCGTACGACCCACTCCAGGTCTTCCCAGACCATCGAGTCGCCATCACCATCGATGAACACGAGCGCCGGGGCCGCATCCGGGAAGTGCCACAGCCGGGGGAGGGGCGCTACGTCGGCCATGAGGCCCCGCAGCACCCGCACCAGCAGGTCCTGGTGCACGTCAGCCTGCGGGACATGCCGCAGCTCGAAATCGCGCATCCCCTCGAACGCATCATCGCCCGTGAACTTGCCGTCGCGGTTCGCGTCCGGATCGGTGCCGGTGCTGGCGTGCTCGGGACGGCCCTGGTGCAGAAGCACGATGGTCTCGGCGAGATCATAGGTGAAGACCACCGCCGCACCAGTGCCCTCCCGGTGGAGTGCCACTGCCGGATAGACCGACGGTCGGCCGCGCTGCCCGGCCACGAATGCCAGGGGCACGGCAGTCGTCGCCGCGGAGACGTGAGCCTCGCCGGGCACCTGCAGGTCGGCCGTCGGGAAGCCGGCCAGCCACGGATGGTCGGCGCATACCTGCAGGTACGCGTCGCGGGCGATCGCGTACGTCGCCGCTGCCGGGGCCAGGCCGAACCGCGGCGCCCAGGAGCGTGGCGGCTGCACGATCACGGCCCGCCCGCCCTGGCGCACGTACTCGTGCACGGCTTCCGGGGCAAGCCACTGTGCCGCCCCGCGCGACACCACCACCAGTGGGAAGGCGGCGAGATCGCCGACCTCGGCACCAGGGCCCAGGCAGCGCCGCTCGTAGCTGTTGAGCCCCTCGGTCAGCAGGATCTCCTCAAGGTAGGCCTCACACGGATGCATCTCATCGGGTGACACGAGGAGCAGGAGGGAATGGGGGGAGGGTTTCACGCGCGGGCCACCTGCGCTTCCACGGCCTCGGCCCGGGCGCGGCAATCCGCCAGCGTCACCGGAGTCAGCGCCAGGCCGAACTGCGCGGCCGTGGCCTCGATGGCGTCGGCGATCAGCTCCAGGTTCCGCCGATAGGGGTCGGTCGGGTCGTCATAGCGGCGGGTGTCATGGGTCATTACGACGACTGACTTGAGCCACCAGTCATTCTCGACCTGGTGACGCACGTAGTCGCGGATCAGGCCGGGCCCCCAGTCGGCGATGCCCTCGCGCTCGAGGCGGAGGTGATCGGGGTCACAGGGCGCCTCGCGGTGGGGGCCGATCTGCACGAAGGCGGCGGCCGTGGGTAGCTCGAGGAAGCGCTGCCCGGCGCGGCCGGCCCGCCAGTGCGCGAAGGGATTGTCGTTGACCCACACCGCCCCCACCGCCGGGCTGTTGCGCCCGGGCAGCGTCATGCTGCCCTGCGTGAAGCCCAGGTCCAGCAGGGCCGGGAAGGTCTCCCACGTGCCGGAGAAGCACCCGGAGCGGTAGCTGGTGGGGGAGCGGCCGACGACCGCGGCGACCCGGTCGCGGCCCCGCGCGAGCAACTGGCGTTGCGTCTCCGCCGGGAGTTGCCCCAGGTGCCGATCGTACCCGAAGTCAGTGGTCTGGGGGTGCATGTGCAGTCCGAGGTCGGCCCCGGCCGCACCCAGGTCCTGCACGACCTCGGGCAGTCCCTCGGCCTGCCGTGGGATCAGGAACAGTGTGGTCCGCTGGCCCCGCGCGGCCAGCGCCGTCACGTAGCCGCGCATGGCCCGTGCGGCCAGCTCCCAGGTCGCCGGGCCGCCGGTGGCCGACGACTCCTCCTGGACCGTCTCACAGTCCATGGTCCAG
>CAZIWQ010000457.1:0-5857 GCA_964542355.1 uncultured Armatimonadia bacterium | reverse complement strand
CCCTGTGCGCCCTCGCCCTTGCCGTCATTCCCCCCCTCGCCTCCGCGGCCGAGTTGACACTGGTCAGGGACGGCCAGGGGATCGCCACGATCACGGCCGTCGGGAACGCCCCGGAGTGTGCTGAAGCGGCGGGGGCACTGCAGACCTACATCGAGAAGCTCAGCGGTGCGCGACTGCCTGTTGTGCCGGTGGACGCCACGGCCGGCAAGTCCCTCGCCGCAGTAGCGCCGGCGCCCGGCCTGCTGGTGTGCGAGCCGGGGCTGCTCGCCGCCGGTGCCGCGGAACCGCTCGCCCGTCACCTGCAGGCGATCCGCGATGATGGCTTTGCCTTTGTCCAGGTGGTCGGCCGTAGCGACCTGCTGGCGATCACCGCGCACAAGCCGATCGGGCTGGTCTACGGTGCCTACGAGCTGTTGGAGCGCCTCGGCTGCCGCTGGTACTTCCCCGGCCCACTGGGCGAGGAGATCCCCGCCCGCAAGACGCTGTCAGTGGCCGTCGCAGATGAGGTGTGCAATCCCAGCATGATCGAGCGGAACATGTGGTATGCGTACGGGGGACGGCCGGCCTACCAGAGCGAGGGCTACCGCCAGTGGCGCCGGCGCATGAAGATGGGGGGCGTGGGCGCCAGCATGGGACACGCCCTGGCGCGCGTCGTGCCGCCCGCGCAGTATGGCAAGACCCATCCCGAGTACTTCCCCCTGTGGAGCGGGGAGCGCCACATCCCCTCAGGCGAGGAGGGGAGCGGCTGGCAGCCCTGCACCAGCAACCCGGAGGTCATCGCCCTCGCGATCGCGGCGGCCGACCGGTACTTCACTCAGAACCCCACCGCCTTCAGCTTCTCGCTGTCCCCCAACGACGGCTATGGCTGGTGTGAGTGTGACCAGTGCCGGGCCCTCGACCCGCCGGAGCACCGCGACTCGCGCAACCAGTACAAGGGCCGCCGCACACTCACGTTCGTCAATGCGGTTGCGCGCGCGATCGCCGCCAAACACCCCGGCAAGTTCCTCGCCTGGTATGCCTACGCCGGGACGGTGGAGGCGCCGACGGACCTGAAGGCCGAGCCCAATGTCGTCACCTGCCTGGCCCATTACGGCTATGTCGGGTGCAATGTCCACGCCATCGAGGACCCCGCCTGCCCGCCAAACAGTGGCTTCCGCGCCCTGGTGGAGGGATGGTCGCAGGTGTCCGCCAACCTGATGGCGCGGGAATACTGGAGCCTGCTGTGCGGTGAGGCGGAGGCCATGGCCCGCGTGTGCGCCGGTTACAGCCTGGCGGCCGACATCCCCTACTACGTGTCCCACGGCTTCATCGGTGCCAGTGCCGAGTCGGAGCCGGAGTACGGGTCGGCGGCGATCAACTTCTACCTTGCCGCGCGGATGATGTGGAACCACCGCCAGCCGCTGGAGCCGCTCCTGGCCGACTACTATCAGGGCATGTATGGCCCCGCGGCCGGGACGATGCGCACGTTCTTCGAGAGCATCGTCGCCCAGTGCCGTGCGCGCGGCCGGGGTGCGTTCTTCGCTGACAGCGACTACGCCGACATGAAGGCGACGCTGGACAAGGCGCAGGCCGAAGCCGCCACCGATACCCAGCGGGCCCGCATCCAGCTCTCGCAGGACTTCCTGCACTATGTCACCCTGGTGCACCAGTACAACCTCAAGCCTACGAAGGCCCTGCGGGACGAGATCAACGCCCTCGTTGCCCAACTCGAGGGCGCGGAGAGCTTCGCGCTGGACACGGTGATGCACAAGGCCACGTTCACGACCGCCCGCCGGGTAAAGCTCGGCGACCCGGCGCAGTACGCCGGCCACAAGCTGCAGGCCGTGGGCGAGGGGCCACTGCCGGCGGGGGCGGAGAAGGCCGCTCCTGCGCTGCGCGGGGCCCATGCCTTCGCCCTCCTGCTTGCCCCGGGAGAGAAGCTCCAGGCCCGGCTCACCGACCGCCGACTGGGACGCTACACCGACCCGATCGCCTGGGCGCTGGTCGGCCCTGCCGGGAAGCTGCTCAGCGAGGGCAGCGCCACGATCGAGGAGCCCGCCGACATCACCTGTGACGAGACCACCCCCGGCACCTACACCGTCGTCACCAACAGCGGCTCCAATGCGTGCGCGCTCACTTCGCCCAACCGCTGTCTCGCCATCGTGGGCCCCGCCGTCCACTTCCTGGGCGGCACGCCGTGGCTGTTCTTCTACGTCCCCCCCACGGTGCAGGGGTTCTGGGTAGCCCTGGAGACCGACGCACCGGGCGAGACGGGGGCCCTGATCGTCGCCGATCCGGATGGCAAGGAGGTCGCCCGCGGCGACACCATCACGACGGGGAAGGTGAAGCTCGACGTGGTGGTTCCCGCAGGCATGGCGGGCAGGATCTGGCGACTGCGGATCACCTCCGCCAGCAAAGGCACATGTGAGGACAACCGGCTGAGCATGGATGCGCACATCTCGCGCTACCTGTCCACGGACGCGAGCCGCGTGGTGATCGACGCGCCCTGAGGAGCTGTGGGGAGCGCAGGAGCCGCGTCTCCCGGGCGGTGTCATCCTGAGCCCAGACCGCGCAGCGGTCTTCTGGCGAAGAATCGGCATCGGCCGAAGGCGCTTGTATGCGGAATGTGATCCTTCGTCGCTGACCAAGAGACAGCGGCGCCCACACGGAGGCCAACGATGTCCTGCCGCTATCTGCTCCTTGCTCTGCTCGCGGCGGCCATGGCGGCGCCGGCAATGGCCGAGACACTGTTCATCCAGGCGGAGGACTTCGCCTGTGAGGGGACGGGCTGGGTGGTCAAGGACCAGGGCAGCCCGTATGCCCCCGATAGCGGCGTCAAGCACCTGTGGGGGGCGGCCGGCGGGGCCGGGGTCGCCACGCGGGACGTCACGATCGCGCAGGCCGGGCACTACACCGTCTGGGTCCGTCACACGGTCATGTCCGGGGCGCGGGGGGCCGCGAGCCGGGGGGCCTTCCTCCTCACGCTCAAGCAGGAGGGCAAGGTCGTGGCCGAGGGCCGTTGCGACGAGCAGCCGCCGGAGAAGGCCCCCGACCAGATCCATCGCTATGACTGGAGCCGGTGCGAGGCCGCTCTCGCCGCCGGACCGTTGCGCCTCGAGCTGAGCAAGCTGCCGCCCATCGCGTGCTCCGGCTACACGCGCTATGTCGACTGCCTCGTGCTGACCACCGACGACAAGTATGTGCCGAGTGTCAGCGACTTCCAGCCGAAGACCTGGCTGCGGGTGAAGCTCGGGGCCGCGCAGACGACCCCGATCTACATCCACTGCTTCGCCGATCATTTCCGCGCCCCCTGGTACAAGCATTTCTCGCTCTCGCAGGATGGCTATCAGGAGGGGGTGGCACCCCGCCGTGGCAAGGCGGCGTTCCTGTCTGCCGGCGAGGCGACTCCCTGGTGTGACATCACCCCGGCGATCCACGAGGACAGCGGCGCGCGGCTGGAGCTGCGAGGCGCCGAGAAGTACTCGTACACCGAATGGCTCGGAAGCTTCGACGCCGCCTTCGAGTTCGCCACCGCGCCCCGCGAGGACGCCATCGTCAAGCGCTTCGAGCGGAAGGGGCCGGGCGCCGGCCTCGTCATCATCACCCCGGGTGTCCTCACCACGGAGACCGTCGCCAAGCTGAAGGCAGACTACGAGTACTGCGCTGAGCTGGAGGCGATGGCTCCGAGCTTCCCGGCGGCGGGGTTCGGGAAGCGCCCCGAGCAGTTCCCGTTCTTCCTGTCGATGGGCCTGCGGCCCGAGCTGTACGCACCGCGGGTGCGGGAGGCGGAGTACCGCGTGGCGGCCCGGGTCGGCTTCAACGGCACCTACGACCGCCCGGACGAGATGATGGCGGCGCTGGGCTTCCGCTACACCCGAACGGGCACCGGCTCGTGGTTCATGGACAACGACTGCTATCTGCAGCCACAGACCGAGCGCATCCGCAAGCAGATCGCCGCCGAGGGGGCGAAGTGGCAGGGCCAGACGCCACCGGCGCTGGTGATGTTCATGGATGAGCCCGGGGCCAAGCCACTGACCCACGCCGTCGCGTGCGAGCGCTGCCAGACGGTGTTTCGCAGTTGGCTGCGCGATGAGCTGCATGTTCCGCTGGCCGACCTGCAGCGGGCGACGTGGGAGGAGGTGAAGCCGGTGACCGAGGCCGCCCGCGACAGCGCTCCCGCCCTGTACTACTACTCCCAGCGATTCCGCACCAGGGCCTTCGTCGACTTCCTCCGCCTCCAGACCGAGGAGATCGCGAAGAGCTTCCCCGGCGCTCCCCCCGCCACCGTCAACTTCAGCGATGGGGCGGTGTATGAGGCCAACATGTACCTGCAGGCGGCGGACTACTTCGACATCTTCCGCAGCCAGGCGCTGAGCATGGCCTGGAGCGAGGACTGGTCCAACATCGCCTCCACGTACCAGTGCTGCGGCTACAACGTCGACCTCCTGCGGGCCGCCGCCAGAGTCCACCATCAGCCCCTCGGCATGTACCTCATCACCAGCTACGGCCGCACGCCGCGGGATGTGAAGCTCAAGGCCTACAGCAGCCTGGGGCGCGGGGCCTCGGTCCTGCACAGCTTCGCCTATGGCCCGGCTTACGCCAACCATGAGCCCAACTGGTATCAGCACAAGGCGATGTACCCGGCGATGACTGAGCTCGCGTACGAGATCGGTGGTGCCGAGGACCTCCTGGTGCCGGCCCGGCGCCTCCTTTCCCAGGTGGCCTTCCTGTACTCCACCTGCTCCGACATCTGGACGGTGGGGGTCAACGACCTGTACGGGCACGACCGCATGCACAGCTACCTGGCGCTGATCCACGCCCAGGTGCCGGTGGACTTCCTGAGCGAGGACGATGTCGCAGCAGGCGGGCTGCAGCCGTACAAGGCACTCTACGTCTTTGGGCCCAACCTGCGGCGTGCGGCGGCCGGGCCGATTGCCGACTGGGTGAAGGCCGGCGGCGTGCTCTACCTGGCGGGCGGTGCTGCGGTGGCCGATGAATACAACCGGCCGGTGCGCCCGCTGGACGACGCGCTGGCGCTCACGCGCGAGGCCCCACAGCCCCTGAGCACTCACCTGGGCGCGGGGCGCTATCTGCTCGGCTGCAAGCCGCAGGGGGAGGTTCGCTTCGCCGCCGGGCCGGCCGACCCGATGGCGGTCATCGGGGTCCGTCAGCCGATCACCATGGCGCCCTCGGAGCGCGTCGTGGTGCAGGCCCGCGACGGGCAGGGCGCGACGATGGCCGCCCGCGTGGAGGCAGGCCGGGGGACGGTGTTCGTCGCGGGCTTCCTGCCCGGCCTGAGTTATATCCGCAGTGCCCTGGCCCGGCGTGATGCGCAGGGCACGCCGGCACCCAATGCCGCCGACCCGCTCGACTTCAACACCCGCGGCAGCTTCTCCAACCTGCAGCCCAAGGACCTCAGCTACAACCCGTGGGAGTATCCTGTGGGGGAGCGCGACTATCTGCTGATGCCGGTGCGCGAGGCGAAGGTGACCGTGCCGGTCACGCTCAACCGGCCGGTGGTGGAGACGTTCTATCTCGAGGGGCCGCAGGGCGCCGTGGTGACGTTAGCCAACTATGCGCTTACGCCGGTGGAGGGCCTGGAGGTGGGGATTCGCTGCCCGCGCACGCCCAGTCGCGTGGAGAGCGTACGCCACGGCAAGCTCGAGTTCACGGTGGCCGACGGTGTGGTCAAGACGAAGCTACCCTTGACGGACACGGATATGATCAAGCTGTACTGGTAGGGGTCGACGGGCGGGGAGCGTTGGGGTATGCTCAGTCGCGCTGCAGACGGCACACGCACAGCGCCACTTCGATGGCATCGCGAAAGGATGTTGACGGTATGCTTCTCACGCTGCTGCTAGCTCTGACGGTTCTTGCT
>CAZIWQ010000456.1:2919-5858 GCA_964542355.1 uncultured Armatimonadia bacterium | reverse complement strand
CAGAATGGCTCTGGAGGGCACTCATCCGGCCGCTACGCCTCGGGGGCCGGCCGGACGTGGCCTTCTCGGCCGGACCCCTAGGTATCGTGTCGCCGAGTCCCGGCGGACTCCGAGGTGCAGGCCCCCGCGGCCGTTCTGTCGAACCTCAGTGCAGAGCAGCCAGAGGCCCTTGCGGCTCTGCTGGGGGCGACCCTGGCACACTAGCGGAGGCAATCATGATGAGACGGACCTATACGGCGGTACTGGTCCCCGACTCGCGGGACGGCTATGTGGTTGAGGTCCCGGCGGTGCCGGGTTGTGTCACCTATGGGCGGACCCTCAGTCAAGCGCTGCTGAACGCGGAAGACGCGATCCGTGGCGTGCTCGAGGTCCTGCGGGAGGACGGGGAACCCTTGCCCAGGGAGGGAGCCACGGTGACAGTGCGCACAGCCCGACGCCCCGAGGTTATTCTGCGGCGTGTGGCTGTGGTGTTGCCGGAGGAGGCGGCGGTTGTTGCCTAAGAAGCTACCCGTGGTCAACGCGCGCGAGCTGATTGCGGCCCTGCGACGGGCTGGCTTCGTTGTTCGCCGACAGACCGGGAGCCTCGTCACCCTACGACACCCTGACGGGCGTCTGGCGGTTGTCCCAAGACACCCGGGCGACCGGGGCTTCTGGCGAGCATCCTGGCGCGGGCAGGTATCCCTCCTGACGATCTGCGACCCCTGCTGTAAGACAGCGCAGAGGCGCACATCCCAGACGAATGCAAGACAGCAGGGGCTGGACGCCGCTCCGCCTACGGCCGTCGAGATCTGAGACCTGGGGACACCACACCCCGTGGCCCATCGTGTCCATCCTCTTCATCCTGTCCATCCTGTTCCCTGTCGTTGCCTTCCTGTTGCCGCACCCGCGCAGGCCCCCGCGTCCCCCACGGCGAAAGAGCCTCGCCATGGGGGTGACCCACTGTGACCTGCCATCGCATCACGACCATCTGTCTCATGCTCACCGGCTTCGGCGTACTGGCGCCCGGTCGCGCGCTCGCCGAGGCTGACCTCGGCGCCACCCCGCAACTCATCACCAACCCGGGGTTCGAGCAGGGCACCGGTGACGCCGCCGCCGGCTGGGGGCTGTGGCCGCCCACCGGCAAACACCCCGGGGTCAGCACCACCCGCGACGCCACGGTGCATCACGCGGGCACTTGCAGCGGGCGGCTGCGCGTCACCAACGGTGAGTTCACCGGCGTCTGCACCTGGCACCACCCCGCCGTGCCTGTCGAGCCCGGGCAGGAGCTCGTCCTCAGCCTGTGGCTCAAGACCGACAGTGTCGTCGACCGGGCCGGCTGTAGCGTGCAGTACCGCCAGGGCACCCAGAAGATCGTCGGCGGCACCGCCATTGAGACGCTCAAGGGCACGTGCGACTGGAAGCAGGTCGTGCATCGGTTCACCATCCCTGCGGGCGTGGACCATGTCTGTGTCGTCCCCCTGCTGTATGGCACGGGCACTGTCTGGGTCGACGATGTGGTGCTCTATGCCACGCCGACGTGCACCCCACTGCGCGTGCCAACGCCCCCCACGATCGACGGCCACCTGACCGAGACGTGTTGGGAGACAGCGCGGGCGCTCGGCGGCTTTGTGCGAGCCGACGGTTCGGGGCTGCCCGACCGTGCCACGCAGGCGTGGGTGGCCTATGATGCCGCCACCCTCTATGTCGCCTTCCGCTGTGAGAAACGGGCTGGGGACGTCTTGAAGAAGGCCATCACCGCGCGGGACGGGACGGTGTGGGAAGACGACGATGTGGAGGTGTTCCTCAACCCCGCGGGCGACCGCAACGACTACTACCAGTTCATCGTGAATGCCCTCGGGACGCGCTATGACTCCCACCGGCAGGATGCGAGCTGGAATGGGGAGTGGCGGGTGGCGACGCGGGATGAGGCGGACGCCTGGACGGTTGAGCTGGCGATCGCTTTGTCCGGGCTGCCACTCGACCTGACGGTGGGTTCGCGCTGGTGCGCGAACTTCGGCCGTGCCGACAAGCTGGCCGGCCAGGCGAGCGCGTGGTCGTGCACCTTCGGCGGCTTCCACACCCCGGGACGCTTCGGCGCGCTGGATGATCTGCAGATGGACCTGACGCGGTTCTACGAGCGCGATGCCCGCTCGCGGCTGACCGCGGTGCGCCAGGCGTATGAGGGGGCGGTCGGTGGCCTCGACGCCAGCGGGGCCCCGGCGGCCGTTGCCGCGCCATTCACTCAGCGCGAGCCGAAGGTCCGCGAGGCCCTGGCGAAGCTGGAAGCGTTGCTACACGACCCGGCGGCGGTGTCGCGCGAGGCGTGGAGCGCGTTCCGGCCACAGGCGGCGGCGCTGGACACCGACATCGCCGACCTGACCGCGGCCGGCCTCCGCCTGCGGGCCTTCACCGTGTGGCGCGAGGGCCCCACCGCACAGCCGCGCTTCGGGCTCGCAACCGCCCCGGCGATGGTCAAGCTGTTCCGCGATGGCGAGGGCTTCGCGGGCCGGGTTGAGACGGAGCTCACGCTCGCCGCCGCCCGCAACGAGTACGAGGGCGCCCAGGTGGTGGCGCTCTCGCTCTCCGAGCAGGACCTCCTCGGGTGCGTGGCCGCTGTCGACGCCCTGGCGGGCCCCGGCACAGCGACGATCCCCGCCTCCTGCCTACGGCTGAGTGTCGTGGGTTATGTGAGGACCGCGAAGCCCGGCTATCCCACGAGCCGGGTCGGCGATTGGCCGGACCCGCTGCTGCCGAATGCGCCGGTCACCCTCAAGGCCGGTGAGCGGCAGCCGCTGTGGCTGCGGGTGTATGTCCCCACCGGCACGCCGGCCGGCGACTACCGCGGGGCTGTGACAGTGACCGGGGGCGGGGAGAGCCGGCGGATGGCGGTGCGGCTCCGCGTGTTCGACTTCGAGCTGCCCCGCCGCCAGCATCTGGCGACGCCCTTCGGCTGCAACCCG
>CAZIWQ010000456.1:0-2909 GCA_964542355.1 uncultured Armatimonadia bacterium | reverse complement strand
CTCTCCCAGTGGTATACTGCCAGCCGCGACTACCAGGCGAAGATGCCCCCCGAGGTGTTCACGCGCTGGAACCAGTTCCTGCTCGACTACCGCATGACCCCGACGAGCGTCGGCGGCGCGTATGTGAAGGAGACGCGCGACGAGCGGGGGCAGCTTGTCTCCGACGCTTCGGTGAATGACCAGTGCCTGGCCGCGATCGCCGACCGCCTGCCCCCGCAGGGGGTGGCGATGGCGGGCATCGGCAATGTCGGCTGGGCCCCGGCGAACGGGGCGCGCAGCGTCGCCACGGCCGGCGACAGCCACGGCGGCAAGTACGCCGGGAAGATCACGTGGCCCAAGACAGACTCCTGGGCGGCGCTGGACCACTCGCTCGCGGGTGCCACCCTCGCCCGGCGCGGCTGCCGGGCGTTTCGCTTCTGGGTCAGGGCGCTCGACGCGACGCAGGAGCAGGCGCGCATCGTGGCCTATGTGAACGTGTTCCCCGACCGCTGGTCGACGACGTTCCCACTCGGCCCGGCCACATGGCACGAGGTGCGCATCCCGCTCGAGCAGTATCGTCACAACCGCACGGGACAGCCGCTGACCCTCGCGGGCCTCAAGACCTGCAACGACATCCAGTTCGTGATCGCGAAGCAGGACCGGGCGATCGAGTACTTGATCGACGACCTGGTCGCGGAGTGTGAGGGCGGCGATGTGGCGATCGATGACTACGAGCCGGAGACGACGGCCGCCGCCATCCGCGGCCAGTTGACGGCTCGTCTCGATCACTGGAAGGCGAAGGGGTGGTTCCCGCTCGGGCATGTCTACGCCAAGGACGAGATCCGGCCGGAGGAGTACGACCAGGTCATCCCGGCGTACCGGTCCGCGCTTGCGGTGGCTCCCGACGCCCCGCTGATGCAGACCTACTATGTGAATCGCACGCCGACGCAGCTCGTGGGCATCGCCCGGATCTGGTGTGCGATCACCTCGGTCTACGACGAGGAGTTCCTCAGTGCGCGCCGTCGGGCCGGCGAGAAGACGTGGCTGTACGTCTGCTGTGGCCCGGCCCCCCCCTATGCCAACTTCTTCATCGACCAGCCGGGGATCGATCATCGCATCCTGTTCTGGCAGGCCTGGCAGCATGACTGCACCGGTGTCCTGTACT
The DNA here is from genome assembly GCA_964542355.1 of uncultured Armatimonadia bacterium. Classification (GTDB taxonomy): domain Bacteria; phylum Armatimonadota; class Zipacnadia; order Zipacnadales; family JABUFB01; genus CAZIWQ01. The sequence goes on along the minus strand of CAZIWQ010000456.1, from coordinate 1,765 downwards.
GGCAGACGAGCTACTGGGACGGAATGATGCCGACGGCGCCGGAGGACAAGCGGTGGCCGACGGTGCCCTGGGACCAGGCCCGGGTGGCGACGTACAAGGAGTTCAAGGTGAACGGCGACGGGTTCCTGATCTATCCCGGCCTCGACTGGACGCCGTGGCCCTCGGTGCGCATGGAGAACATCCGCGACGGCATCGAGGACTATGAGTACCTGTGGCTGCTGCGCGAGCGCGCGCCCCAGAGCAAGCTCCTGAGCGTGGGGCCGGAGCTCTCGCAGGACTTCACGCACTTCTGCAAGGACCCGGCGGTGCTGGCGGCCCGCCGGCTGGAGCTTGCCCGGGCCATCGAGGCGGCGGGTTGAGGAGTGAGACGGGGGGCCCACACCGTCGATGCCGGCATGTGCCCGGCCGACCTGCTCCCGGAGGACACGGACATCATCGCAGCCCTCCACATGAGCCTGGAGCTGGCTCTGCAGTGGCACCGCCTGCTGTACGCAGAGCTCAGAGGGGAGCATGCACAGTGAGAGCGCCTTCCCGCTGCCCGGCGGCGGGCCGCACGCAGGAGGCCAGTCGCGCGGTGGTCATCCTCCACGACAGCGTGGCCCCGGGTGCCCCCCCCGATGCGCTTGACGTCCTGGAGCAGGCCCGCACCGTCTCCCGCGCGCTCAAGCGCCTCGGCTGGTCGCCGGTGAGCCTCCCGGTGACGTTGGACCTGGCGGCGCTGGATGCTGAGCTGGCGCGACGGCGTCCTGCCTTCGTGTTCAACCTGGTGGAGACGCTGGCGGGCCAGGGGCGCCTTGTGCACCTCGTCCCCTCCCTCCTGGACGCCCGCGCCATCCCCTACACCGGGGCTCCCGCGGAAGCGCTGCTCCACAGCTCGGGCAAGCTCATCGCCAAGCGGTCCCTGTCAGCCGTCAGGATTGCCACACCGCCGTGGATGGGGAGCGATGGCAGCGTGCACGGCGGGGCCGGCAGGGGTCGGGCTGCAGCAAGGTACATCATCAAGTCGGTCTGGGAGCACGGCTCCGTCGGGATCGACGCCGGCTCGATCGTCTCCCCCAGGACGCTTGCGGAGCTCTTCCGCTTGATCGAGGCACGCCGGGAGGCGCTGGGCGGGGAGGTGTTCGCGGAGGAGTACATTGCCGGGCGCGAGTTCAACCTGTCACTGCTGGCTGGTGAGTCAGGGCCCGAGGTGCTGCCTCCGGCCGAGCTGTGCTTCACCGGCTATGCACCGGATGAGCCGCGCCTGGCTGACTACCAGGCCAAGTGGGGGACCAGTGAGGCGGAGCGCTACGCGTACCGGAGCTTCCGCGTGCCGCGGCGCGACGGCAACCTGGTCGAGCAGCTCGAGCGCCTCGCCGTGCGGTGCTGGGAGTGCTTCGCGCTCGCGGGCTATGCTCGGGTTGATTTTCGCGTGGATGGGGCGGGGAAGCCATGGGTGCTGGAGGTCAACAGCAACCCCTGCCTGTCGCCCGATGCGGGGTTCGCCGCGGCGGTGGCGCGGGCCGGCCTCACCATGACGCAGGCCATCGCACGGATCGTCGAGGCGGCCGGAGTGCCGACAGGCTGAGGGGTGAGCGACGTGCGGCACGGATGGCATGCGGAAGGGGGCATGCGGCACTTGGCGAACGACCACCAGTCGACGCCGAGAGCCCACGGCCAGATGCGAGCCGTTCCCGCCGTCCGCCCAATGCCCAATGCCAAGTGCCTAATGCCAGCCGTTCGTGCCGTCTGACGAGCCACGCACCAGGCCGAGGCGGGTGATCTC
>CAZIWQ010000455.1:3000-5864 GCA_964542355.1 uncultured Armatimonadia bacterium | reverse complement strand
GGGGCTTTGGGGCGCGAGGCGACGCCCGACGGCGCGCCTCCCGGGGTTTGTCAGCGTTCGTACCACTTGGGGCTTCGCAAACGCCGCCACGACGAAGGGTCCCGTCGCGCCCACCAGCAGCTTCGTTAGCAGATCCTTCGCCAGAAGACCGCACAGCGGTGTGGGCTCAGGATGACAGTCGCGCGGAACGACGCCAAGGACAGCGGCGTCGGGACGCGCGACCTGTGCGACACCGCCCGGGGCCCGACCGCGACCCCGGGGTGGACCTGTGCCTTGATGATTGTGCCCGCTAGCCGTTAGAATGGGACGACGCGTCGTGACCGGTGCCCATGCCAACGAAGGTGCCCCCTGCGGCCGCGCGGAATAGCGTGGCGGGAAGGGGTGGCCACGATGCCCCGGGAGCTTCCATCGAAAGAGGCGAATCGAATGAAGACCTTGTCCGTTGCCCCAGAGACGACGCCGCAGACCCGTGTCTCGTCGCCCCGGGGCTGTCCGCGAGCCCGGCCACAGGCGGGCCGGCTGATCGTGTTGCTGCTCGGCGTCGGCCTGCTGGCGACGTGCCTGAGCGCATTCGCGGCGGCTCAGAGCAACACCATCACCCTCTACGTCGCCACGAACGGCAACGATGGCTGGTCGGGGCGTCGCGCGGCACCCAACGCCGACGCGACCGACGGACCGTTGGCCACCTTCACCGGCGCGCGCGACGCGCTCCGTCAGCTCAAGACCGCGGGGAAGCTCGATGCCCCGGCACGCGTCCTGTTCCGCCAGGGGACCTACTACATCACCACCCCCGTGGTGTTTGAGGCGGAGGATTCCGGCGGCCCGCAGACGCCGATCACCTACACTGCGTACCCCGGGGAGACGGCTGTCATCTCGGGCGGTCGCGTGATCCGCAACTGGGAAGAGCGTCGCGACGGCCTGTGGACGGTACGTCTACCCGAGGTCCGCAAGGCGGGCTGGAGCTTCCGCCAGCTCTTCATCAAGGGCCAGCGTCGCACGCTCGGTCGCACGCCCAACAGTGGCGAGTTCGAGCTGACCGGCATGGGGACGCCGGTGACCGAGGCGGCCACCGGCCGCCCGGAGGGCATCACCCGCGCCAGCTTCCATTTTGACGACGCGCAGGTCAAGCCCTGGCTCTACCCCAGGCAGATTCGGTTCGTCGCCTTCGACGACACCCATGTCGCTGTGCTGCAGATGGCGGGCCTCGACACCGAGACCAACACGGTGACGCTGGCCGGGGCGCCCGGCTGGCCGTTCACCCAGTCCGGCGAGCGCCTGCGCGTCTACATCCAGAATTACTTCGAGGCCGTGGATGCCCCGGGGGAGTGGTACCTGGATACCAAGAGCGGGCACCTGTTCTACCGCCCGCTGCCGCGCGAGCGGCGCGGGCGCACCCGTGCGGTGGCGCTGGTGGCACCGCAATTCCTGGTGTTCGCCGGCAAACCGGATGAGAGCAAGTTCGTCGAGTACCTGCGGTTCCAGGGCCTCAAGTTCCACTTCTGCGGCTACGAGACCGGCGACGGGGAGGTCGCCGGGCCGCCGGCGGCGATCCAGCTCACGGGCGCGCGCCACTGCGTCATCCAGGGCTGCGAGGTCGCGCACATCGGGACCTTTGGCATCGTGAGTGAGAAGGGCTGCGAGGACAACAGCCTCACGCAGAACCGGATCTCCGACGGCCGGAGGCAGATGGAATGAGGACCGCGCTGGCCGCCATCGCCTGTTGCCTGGCGCTGCTCCCCGGCACGTGTGCCCTGTCGGCCGGCGCCACCACCCTGAAGCTCTACGTCGCCACGAACGGCAGCGACCACTGGTCGGGGCGCCTCGAGGCCCCGAACGCGGCGGGGACCGACGGCCCGTTCGCTACGCTCGAGGCGGCCCGCAGCGCGATCCGCCGGCTCAAAGCACCAGCCGGGCTCACGGTGCCAGTCCAGGTGCTGGTGCGTGAGGGAACCTACCGCATCACCCGGCCCTTTGTGCTCGGGCCCGAGGACTCGGGGACGGAGGCGTGCCCCATCTCCTACGAGGCCTACCCCCGTGAGAGTGCCACCATCAGCGGCGGACGCGAGATCGGGCCGTGGAGCCGCCATCGTGGGGGGGCGCTGTGGGTGGCACATGTCCCCGAGGTCCGGAAGGAGGGCTGGGACTTCCGCCAGCTCTTCGTGAACGGCCAGCGCCGGACGCTGGCCCGCACACCCAACCAGGGCTACTTCCACCTGCTGGGCAAGGCGGCCCCCACGCTCGACCCGGCCACCGGCAAGGAGAGCGACAACTCCAAGACCGCGTTCCGCTTCGAGCCCGGACAGATCAAGCCCTGGCCCAATCTCAATGACACCACTGTCGTCGTGTACTACAACTGGGAGACCGCGCTGCTGCGCATCGCCAAGGTCGATCCCGCGAGCAGCACCGTGTTCTTCACCGGTGCTTCGAAGTGGCCGTTCACCCAACAGGGCGGCGGACGCCAGCGCTTCTATGTGGAGAACTGCTTCGAGGCGCTGGATGCCCCGGGCGAATGGTACCTGGATCGGCCGAACGGCAAGCTCTACTACTATCCGCTGCCGGGCGAGACCCCCGCGCAGGCAGCGGCGATCGCGCCGGTCACCGAGCACTTCGTTACCTTCGCCGGCAACCCGGACCAGGGCCGGTTCGTCGACTACATCCAGCTCAAGGGCCTCAAGTCCAACTACTGCAACTACGTCCTCGAGCCGGAGGGGCACGGGGACTGGCAGGCCGCCGTCACCGTGCCGGCGGTCGCGTCGAACACGAGCGACGGTCCGACCGGGAACTCGCGCCGGTTCTCCTGCGTGCGGAACCCGATCGCGACTCGCGCGCCCTTCCCGAGCCTGAGATCGCAGCGGAACGCCACC
>CAZIWQ010000455.1:0-2990 GCA_964542355.1 uncultured Armatimonadia bacterium | reverse complement strand
GAGGGCCGGGGCGCGCGCCATGGCACGCTCCAGGGTTGCGAGATTGCCCACATCGGGACGTACGGCGTCTGGTTCGAGCGCGGCTGCAAGTACAACCGGGTCGTGCAGAACCATCTGTTCGACCTGGGCGCCGGCGGCGCGCGTCTGGGTGAGGGTGGGCGCCCCCCCCACCGCCAATACGGAGACCGACCACAATGTAGTGTCGAACAACTACATCCACGACGGTGGCATCCTGTTCGCCGGCGCGATCGGCGTCTGGGTCGGGCATGCCAGTGACAACGAGATCTCTCACAACGAGATCTGCGACCTCAACTACACCGGCATCTCCGTCGGCTGGAGCTGGGGCTACGGTGAGACCAAGCACCATCGCAACGAGATTGCCTACAACCACTTGCATCACCTCGGCCGCGGGGTACTGGGGGACATGGGTGCCATCTACACGCTGGGCATCTCCCCGGGGACGAAGCTGCACCATAACCTGATCCACGACATCTGGTGCTACGACGCAGTGGGCGCCGGAGGGATCTACCCCGACGAAGGCAGCTCGCAGATCGTCATCGAGAACAACGTCGTCTACCGCACATACAGCGGCGGGCTGACCTTCCACTACGGCAAGGACGACACGGTCCGCAACAACATCTTCGCCTACGGCTACGGACAGCAGGTTGTGCGCGGCCGCAACGAGGAGCACATCGCGTTCAACTTCGAGCGCAATATTGTCTACTTCAACAGCGGGCGGGTGTGGGCGGCGGGCGGGCCAAACCGCAACTGGCGGGCCGACGCGAACCTGTACTGGGACACGACCGGCAGCCCGCTGCGGTTCCTCAATGACCTGTCGCTGGAAGAGTGGCGGGCGCTGGGCTTCGACCGGAAGTCGGTCGTGGCCGACCCGCTGTTCGTGGCGCCTGCGCGGGGTGACTTCCGGCTCAAGCCGAACTCACCGGCGCTCAAGCTGGGGTTCAAGCCGATCGACATCAGAGAAGCCGGGCTGATCGGGTCGCCCGAGTGGGTGTCCCTGCCGCGACAGATCAGCCGGGCACCGGTGTCGTTCACGGCCATCCCTCAGCCCAGGCCCGTGTTGGTGAACGACGACTTCGAGGCCACGCCGGTGGGAGTGCAGGCCGAGCAGGCCACGACCCACGGCGAGACCGCGGCGGCCACAGTGCGAGTGAGTGGCGAGCGCGCCGCCGGCGGCAAGCGCAGCCTCAAGTTCACCGACGCCCCGGGCCTCGACCAGCCCTGGAACCCGCACATCTGGTACACCCCCAACCTGGGGGAGGGTCTGGCCGAGTTGCAGTACGACGTGTGGGTCGGACCGGGAGCCCTCGTGTGGCATGAGTGGCGCGACGCCGCCAGCCCCTACCGGGTGGGCCCCAACATCGGCATCGATGCCACCGGACAACTCACCGCCGGGCGGCGGCCGCTCATCACGGTGCCCCACGAGACCTGGATCCACGTCGCCATTGTGTGCGGGTTGGGGAAGCAGGCGAGCGGCAAGTATGACCTGACGGTCACGGTGGCCGGGGGGCAGCCGCAGCGATTCGCCGACTTGCCCTGCGACCCCTCGCTCAGACGTCTCGAGTGGCTGGGGTTCGTGAGCAATGCCACCGAACAGACGGTGTTCTACCTGGACAACGTACAGATGAGGCTGCTCAAGAGTGGTAGCGCGGTGAAGCCGCCGCTGGCTTCGCCCGTGCCGCCGGAGCGGACGACACCGGACCCGATGCCCATCGGCGGCTGAGCGGGGCGCACGGCCCCCCCCGCCAACACGTCCTCGCCGAGCCCCTCCCCGACAGGGCGGAGGGGCTCATCTGTGTGTGGGGCCGGGCCTCGGGGGGCCGGCCCCGCGCAGGTTCCTTGACGCTCGTCACCGTCGGTGCGTATAATTCATCAGTTCAAGTCTCGGCGGGAAACCGCATCATAGCTAAACCCGCGAGCGAGTCCGCCGGCGGGCCGTGGAGACCAGTGAAATGCCCGAGTGCCCCGAATGTGGCGCGCGTAATGCCGACAGTAGCAGCTTCTGCATCCGGTGCGGCCGGGGGCTGAGTGCCACCGCGCCCGCACCGCCGCCCCCCCCCGAACGGGCGGGTCCGAGCCGGCTTGTGGACGAGGCGGCCGCCCTGTATGCCGCCGGTCGGCTCGACGAGGCAACGACGGCGTGTCACGCGGCCCTGGATGACGATCCGGACCTGCCGGCCGCCCGCTCGCTCCTGGGAATGATCGAGGAGGACCGCGGCAACCTGGCCGCGGCACTGGCCGAGTATGAGGCCGTGATCCGGCTGGCCCCCGAGCGCACTGCCGAACGTGCGCGCGCCGACCGCCTGCGCGCGCGGGTACGAGCCCAGACTGCCCCGGCCCTCCCGGAGGAGGAAAGCGACCGTCGTCGCTGGCTCCCTCTGGGCATTGCCGTGGCGGTCGTGCTGGCCGTCTTGCTGATCGGCAGCCTGGTGGTATCCGGGGGATCGGCGCCACCGAACGCCGGCGCCGGCCTGCCCACTACCCCGCCAGGCTCCGCCGTGGCATACAACACCCCTGCCGCCGTGGGCGAGGAGGCCGCGCCCGCGACCACCGACGCCGGCGAGAACCCGCTGGTAGCTACCCCGATCGGCCCGGAGGACAGGGATCAGTCCGAACTGCAGCCCACAGCGACTGATGCACGCAATACCGGGGTGTCGCGCCCCAGCGCGCCGCCCACCGAGCACATCCCGCTGCCACCCCCAACCGTGAACCGGACTGACCCGTTGACACTGCCGAAGCCGGCACCGGCGCATGCGGTGGCGCCCCCCGCGACACCGGCGCCACCGGCCGCCCAGGCCCCGCCGATGACGCCGGCGCGAGGGCGAGTGCGGATCTGGACCGGCGATGACGCGGTTGCGGCGGCAAGCACTCCCGCGCCCGCGGCGAGCGCGGCGGCCCCCGCCAGTGAGTCGCACGAGGGGAGGGGTAACGCCGTCCGCAGCTCGCGCGGATCGGCGGCGGGAGGCCAACCG
>CAZIWQ010000454.1:0-5872 GCA_964542355.1 uncultured Armatimonadia bacterium | reverse complement strand
GCCCAAGAACAGCGGCGTCGGGACGGTCGGCCTACGCGACCGCCATTGGCGCCGCGGCGCGGCGCTAGTCCCAGACCTCGTCGATCACGCTGCGCACGATCTGAGTCCAGCGTCGTAAGCGGTCGTTGTCGCCCTGGAGCGTCTCGATGTCCTTCAGGAAGATGTGCAGGTGCGTCCCCCGGGCCGCTTGCAGCCCGTCACGGATGATGCGGCGGATGCGGTCCTCGTTGAAGTCGGCGCAGACCATGTCGGTGGGGTTCGGGCGCCATGAGATCACGTAGTCGGTCCCGATCTGCGCGACGGACTGCGCCACGTCCGCCACGGGCGTCACCGCGATGCTCCGCAGGTTGGGGGCCTGCTTCAGCATCTCGACCTTGCGCGTCAGGTCCTCGCAGCAGCCGTAGTGGGTCAGCCCGTAGTGCGCCATGATCGGGAGCTGGTACTGGTAGAGGAACTCGTCATGGAAGCGGGGGCTGATGAGGGTGTACTCCTGCGCCGCGAAGAAGCCCCACAGGTCCCGGCGCTGCCGCGGCCCGGAGTTGGCGATCGGGTCTTCCAGCCCTCCGCCGTACGGCATCGCCTGGTTGTGGCTGCAGGTGAGACTGAAGTCTCCCGCCGCTTCCGCCTGCCGCTGGTTCTCCAGGATGCCGTCACGCATGAACGCGAGGAGCTGGTGCAGCTCGCGCGGGCTCTCGTACATGTCGAGCATGATCTGCTCGAGCCCGCGCAGGTAGGCGAGCGAGGTCGAGATGTCGGCGAGGAAGCCCTGCATCACCGGCCCGCGGTTGACGTCAATCACAATCAGGTCGCCGACCGCCTCGTGCAGGCGCGCGACAGTCCGGGCAGTCGCGTCCTCGTCGACCGCGTGCCGCGGCAGCGTCATCTTCTCCATGTCGCCCCAGGACTGCAACGGCGGGCGGATGTTCTTGAAGGCCCCGCCCTCCATCTCGGAGTGCTTGAGCTCCCCCTGCAGGCCCCACACTCCGGTCCAGCCACCTCGCGGCTCGCACTGCGTCGCCCCGACAGTCAGCCACGGCTCCAGGATCCAGTCATCTCCCACCTCGTGGTGAAACAGCCACATGCGCAGCGTGCGCTCGTACTCGCGATAGAACGGGTCCTCACACTGCATGCGGTCATTGCCGAATACCTCGCGGCACCACACGTTCCACATCCCCATGCTGGCGATGACCGGCGGCCGGGTGGTGTGCAGGCTGTGATGCTCGCGCCATAGCGCCCGGCGTGAGTCATAGATCGGGTCGGCAATCACCTCGGTGTAGCGTTTGACAAGGTCGCGCAGGACCTGGACGTCGCTGGCCATGGGCTGGCCTCCTTGCTCTGGTCATGCGGGGGCTCGTCAGCGGATCTCCTCGAGCCTGACGTCATCGAACCAGACGGTGCCCTGCCCCCGCATCTGGACGACGGCATACGCGCCACCCTGCGGGTCGGGCGTCCCCTGGAACTCCACGGAAAGCTGCTGCCACTCTGCGCTGCCTTTCGTCCACGGCCCGCAGCGGGAGTTGAACTTGCCGCTGAGGTTCCACTCGCAGTACACATGCGCCTCGAGGTTCGGGTCGGGGGCCCGGAACCAGGCGGTCAGGCGATAACGGCGCTCGCCCCGGACGTCCACGCGGTGCTGGACGGCGAGAGTGGCCCCCTCGGGAGTATCGTTGCTCAGGGCCAGACTGAACTTGCCGGAATGCGCCTCACGGTCGGTGAGCGTGGCGCTGAGGGGGACGCTGACAGTCCACAGATCAGGGATGAGGTCGCCGTCGGCGTCCACCTCGAAGCTGCCGTTCTTGACGCCATTGCCCGGGGTGGTCATCTGGGCCGCCACGTCCCCGGCGGAGGGGCGACCCTGCCAGTCGGCCGAGAAGTCCTTGCGCCGATCGGCGAAGGCCAGGTTGTCGCTCAGCACGGCGACGCCATCGCCGGCCAGGGTCAGCGTGACGGCGTCCCCGCGTACCGGCACCTGCCGGTCCTCGAAGAGACGCTTGAGGGTCGTCGCCTGCAGCCCCGGCACCCGCACCGTCACCTCGGCGCGGTCCGCGCTCTCGTTGACGAGGATGACGTAGCTGTGGGGGCCGACGCGCTTGTGGAGGAGCAGGACGCCCGCAGTCGGCGTCACCAACTGGGCCCGGTCGGGGCCCGTCTCGGCCCGGGCCGCGAGGACGTCCTGGAGCGCCGCCAACTCGCTGACCAGGCTCCGCAGCTCCGACCAGAAGCGCGACGGCTTCTCCGTGTGGTGCGTGCCCCAGTAGATGAGGCCATTGGCGCCGTGGACGATGGCGTCGTAGGCCATGAAGCGTGACTGTTCGAAGGTGGGCATGACGGGCTGGGGCTGGTTGGCCGCGCCGTCTTTGCGCCACAGCTCCTCCCAGCCAAAGCCCTGGAGCACCATGAATACCGGCTTCTCGTCGTTGACGCTGTGGCGGCTCTTGTCGGTTTCGGCGCCGACCACGCTGAGGTTCTTGACCGGCAGGTCCGAGTGGCCGACGCTGGGCGGCACCGGGTAGATGTCGCAGCCGGCGGCGTCGGTCGCGCGGTTGTAGTGGGCCAGCGTGCTGACCAGGTTGCGCGGCGCGTGGTTCGTCCAGATCGGCCGCTGCGGGTCGAGCGCGCGCAGATAGCAGTAGCCCTGATAGAGGCCGTCGGCACTCTGACCGCCCCAGGCCGGCTCGTCGATGCTCTCCCAGCACAGCAGGCCGGGCTCATTCCCGATCGCGGCGACCAGCCGGGCCAGATTCTCGCGCTTCTTCGCCGCGTCGGTCGCGAAGTCCATGCCGCCGCCAACGGCGATCCAGGTGTGGAGGCCGAACGCCATCGGCCGGGCGATGCCGGCCCGGGTGGCGGCCCCCGCCTTGCACAGGTTGAAGCCGGCGGCGGCGAGGGCCTTCGCGTAGCCCTCCGAGGAAGGGGCCTCGTACAGCCCGATCGGGAAGAATGGCTTCCCCTGCACCAGCAGCATGTTGTCATCGCGCACGGTGACGAGGCGGGGCTTGTCCATGCTGTCTCCCAGGTGGGGGAACTGCAGCTTCTTGGCCAGCACGGCCTCGCCCCCGGCACCGCGCAAGGTCGCCTGCAGCTCGTACTGGCCGGCGGCCAGGGCCGCGGTGGGGAAGCGGACCTCACCGGAGACCTCCGGAGTGAGCTCGCGCGCGGCGAGTGGCAGGGATTGGCCGGCGGCCTGCAGACTCACGGCCAGTTGGTGCCGGCGCGCCTCGGCGAGCGGCATGTTGAGGCGATAGCGGAGGGTGACCCCGTCGCGGTAGAACGACGTGAAGACCGAGAAGTCGGCGCGCGGGGCGACGGCGAGGCTGCCGCCAATGGCGGCAACCAGGCGGTCGCCCGGTCGCTCGCGGGCAGTCAGCATGAGGTACTGGCGACCCTCCCGGCCGACTTCGTAGGACACGCTCGCCTGCGCCGTTGCGGCCGCGGCGAGGGCCGGGAGTGCGGCCTCCGAGGTCCGCGAGCGGCCGTCGGAGGAGGTGGCGGCGAGGGCCAGGGCGATGTCGCGGGGCCGGGCGGAGGGGTTGCTGACGGTGGCCCGCAAGGTGTTGCTGCCCAGCAGCCCCTGCCCCCAGTCGGTCACGAGCAGGCCCAGCGCAAACGGCCCGAAGTCGGCGTCAACCTGGATCGTGCCGAAGGCGGAGGGAACGGCGAAGCGGCTGCCGGTCTGCGACCAGCAAGACAGCTCGCCATCGGCGGCGCGCTCGCGGCAGAGGTTGAAGCCCCAGGTGTGGCCGGTGGCCGGTGAGAGACCGAGCGTGGCGAAGGGGATGGCCACCTCCGCGGACCAGAAGTCCGCGCCGCGGGCGGTCTTCACGGTCCACAGACCGTTCCAGTCGGGGAGCCAGCCGGCCCCGTCGCCGGCGCCGTCCCACTGCGCCCCGAGTGGGTTGAAGGCAAGCTGCACGAAGTGGAAGCGGTCATGGGCCACATCCAGGAATACCTCGATCACGTCGTCGGAGAAGAGCTTGCCGTCGCGCTCCGTCACGACCGCACGCAGCCTGGCCATCTCACTGTCGCGGGCCTTGACGGCAAGATAGAGGTTGTCCGCGTCATACGCCAGCCAGGCCTCGGTCTGCTGGCGCGCCGGGTCGGGGCGATTGAGGATGACGAGATCGCGGATCGGTGCCGGGGTCTGCCAGACCGGCTCGGCGAGCCGCCCGTCAAGCGTCACGGGACTGTCGGGCTTGACGGCGGTGACGGTCGGGGTGGCGCCGGCGAGCGAGGCGAAGAGCAGGCTGGACACGACGCAGGTGACCAAGTGCATGATCGGGCTCCCTTGCGAGAGAGGGGTACACCGCGGGTCGGGCGCTGGAGTCACTCGCGATAGTCTCGGGCCAGCCATGCCGGGAGAATCACTCACCCCGGAATTGCCGCTGAGCCATCGCCCGGCTCATCTGCAGGAACGGCTGCCCGGAGGGGTGCAGCCACGGCAGGTCGCCCTCGGGGAACAGGATGATGTCCGAGCGGTTGACGAGATAGCTGCGGATGTGGGCCAGCGGCGCGTCGTCGTTGATGTAGTCCACCACGTAGATGTCTCCGGAGTCCAGCTCGACCCACCCCGAATAGCCGCCGTCGCGATGCACGCTGCGGTCCATGTCCAGCACGACGGTCCGCCCGGGGTAGTAGTGGGTCATGTACCACGGCGGGTTCCCCTCCCGCAGCAGGGGGCGGTCCTCGGGCATCGGGCGGCGCTCGACCAGCCCCGCTTCCCCCTCCGCCCGGGCGGCCGCCTGTGTCATGACGTGCAGCGCCAGCATCTCGTTGGGGATGTCCAGGCGGTACGTGACGCACACCTCGCCTGACCGCAGACAGCCGGCCTTCGGGCGTCCCTCCAGGCCGACAAGCTGCGTCGGGAACGGGCCCCGCCACGTCTGCCCGCCGTCAGTCGAGATCGTCTTGTAGCCGCGGCCGAGCTTGTCATCGCGCAGGAAGCCAACGATCGCCCCGTCGTCCAGCTCGACGAAGCTCCCCTCGGAGAAGTCCTGCCCGGGGTCGGCGGGGATCCTCACCGGCTCGCCCCACGTGCGGCCCTGGTCGCCGGAGAAGAAGACCAACTGGACTTCCTCGGCCTTCCCGGCGGCATCATAGCTCAGCGTGGAGGCCCCCAGGAGCAGGTGCCCGTCGCGCAGCTCCGTCAGTGAGGGCACCAGGACATCGGTGATGTGTGGGTCCTCCGGACCCGTCCACGTGACCCCGCCGTCCGTACTGCGGTAGATGAGCAGGCGCCACGGGTGCTCGGCCCCACCCCGGTAGATGTCCGCGACCATCAGCAGTGAGCCGTCGCGCAGGCAGATCAGCCGTTGGCAGTTGATCGAGCTCCCGATCTGCCAGTCCTCGGTGACCCGCCCCCGGCTCTCCTCATAGCCGCGCACGGCGTCCTCACACAGCCACTCGCGGTCGCTCGCGTCCAGTTCGGCGCCGCACACGCACTCCGCGACGATCTGGCGGGGCAGCCACGTCCGCCCCCCGTCGCGACTGCGCCGGCACGCGATCCGTGAGAACGGGAACGGGGCGTGGAACATGCACTCACGGTACACGCACACCAGCGTCCGGTCCGGCGTCTGGGCCAGGTCGGGGAAGCACTCGTAGATGCGGTCATCGCGCGACACGATGGACTTGAGCATGCCAGGTGCACCTCACTCGACTAGTGCCGCCCGGTCCTGGCGGCGAGGGACGAGCCGCACTCGCGTAGGCCGACCGTCGCGACGCCACTGATCTGTGCGCCGTTCGACGAGACTGTCATCCTGAGCCAGGGCCGCGTAGCGGTCCGCCAGCGAAGGATCACCGCCAGGCGGAGGCGCCTATTGGCGCAATGTGATCCTTCGTCGCTGCGGCTTCTGCGAAGCCGCATGCGCTCCTCAGG
>CAZIWQ010000453.1:5391-5877 GCA_964542355.1 uncultured Armatimonadia bacterium | reverse complement strand
GGGAGGGGATCAGTCCGGCCGCAGTTAGCCGTTCAGTCTGTCTCACCTGCCGGACAAGCCGACAGGGGTCGTAACGACGACGCGGCCCGGGCTAGCCACCATAGCGAATCGATAGCGCGAGGTCTTGCACGCTGACGGTCCCGCAGCGTAGCTTCACCGACTCCCACAGCGCCTCGCCCACCCCCGGGCTGTTGGCGGCGCCGAACGCCATCCCGCTGCGCCCGTTCCATGCCGGGCTGGTGAGCCGCTCCTTCCCGTCGATGCGGAGCTGACCGTCGACCAGGACCTGGAAGCTCTTGTCCTTGAACACCAGCCGGTAGGTGTGGCACGCGTCGGTGGTGTCCATCGCATAGCTCAGACCACACTTGCGGGCCTGCACCATGTTCGGATAGAAGGTGATCTCCTCCCCCGCCACACCATTCTCCACCAGGACGCTGCTCCAGCCGGAGATGACCTGCAGCTTCACCTCGACGATGGTCTCCGCCC
>CAZIWQ010000453.1:0-5381 GCA_964542355.1 uncultured Armatimonadia bacterium | reverse complement strand
CGGAAGAAGGCATAGCTCCCCCCCTCGGTGCTGCGGTCGGCAATGAGGAGCTTGCCCTCCCGCACCTCCGCCACCAACCCCTTGGTGTAGAAGCCCTCCTTCTGCCACGGCGCAGCCGGGAGCCTGGTGCCCTCGTAGACGACGTCCCAGTCCGCCTCCGCTGACAGCGGGGCCGCTGGCGGCAGCGAGAACGAGACGACGTTGGTGCCGCGCGTCACCGCGTTGGCGGGCACTGCATAGTCGAGCCAGCCGTCCTTGGCCGTCGGTGCGGAAAGCGGCCGGCCGTTGAGCGCCACCTGCGGCACGCTCTTCCCCAGCGCCCGCACATGGCACGTGACCTGCGACGTCTTCCCCGCTTGCCGGGCCGCCTCCAGGTCATCGCCGACGGGGATCTCAATCTGCGAAGGGTGATCCTCCGCCACCAGCCAGGGCGCGGTCGGGGTGAGGATGGGCACGTGCCGGAACTCCCGTCCCCCCGCCAGGTAGCTCTCGGGGTTCCCGTCACGCGGGGTAGCGAAGTACAGCTTGTCCCTGGTGGCGAGCGCTTGTGGGTCGCCCAGTTCGCGCCAGATTGCGCCCCTGGGGTTGAAGTAGTTGAAGATGTAGATGCCGTCGGCCCCGGCGGCCCACGCCTGCATCGCCCGTGCCCGGTAGCTCTCCAGCGAGTTGCGGCCGAAGCGCTGCTCGCCCGTCACGCGTGACTCGCTCAGACTGGGGTATACCGGCACCCCGTAGCGATGCCCGAGCCCCACCAGGTACTCCCATGGGTTGAGCTGGTAGTAGCAGGAGCCGATCAGCAGGTCCACCAGCCCTTCCTTGAGCCAGCGCTCGACGTCGAGGCCGATCGCCTTGCTGTACTCCACGGAGTCCGGCACCCGAATGGCGATCAGGAGCGGCCGGCCCCGCCGCATGCCCTCGCGCTCGGTCATCTCGCGCGTGCGGCGCACCAGGTCGGTCATCATGTCCAGCTCTTCCTGGCCGGCCTTGCCGCCCCACGCGACGCTCTTGAAGAAGCACGCATGGCGCAGGAAGTCCAGCTCGATCCCGTCGACGTCAAACCGGGTGCACACTTCCTCGAAGAACCGGTACGCGAGATCGCGCACGGCCGGCACCGCATAGTTGACCGATGACCATGGCCCGTAACGAGGCTGCTTGTCCGGCGCTCCCACCAGGTACTCCGGATGCTCCTTCTTCAGCTTCGGCAAGAGGTACGGCCCGTAGCCATCGAGCCCCGCGTCATGGGTGTCGTTCATCCGCATGTCCCAGAAGATCTCGATGCCATGCTGGTGACCGAAGTCCACCATCACCTGTAGCGGGTCAATCCCGCGGGCGAGGTACGCCGGCAGGGCGTTGTCCTTGAAGATGTACTCCGTAGAGGTGAACGGCTCCATCACCTGCGAGTTGTGCAGTGCCTGCCCAAAGCACATCGAGTTGCTGTAGAAGATGCTGTCGACCTGGCTGCCGACCAGCGGGGACGTCCGCAGAGCAAGCAGCGCCTCCGCGGTGGGCTCCTTCTTGGTGTAGATCACGTCATCGCCGTCGTTGTTGAAGATCATGCGGCGGGGGCGATGGGCCGCCTGCTGGCGCATCTGGCGCAAGGTGGGAAGGTCCACGGGCTTCGCGGCGGCCGGCTTCGCCGCCGGCGGCTGCGGGCCAGTCCCGCCCGGCTCCGCGGCATGGACACAGGCGGGCGGGAGGCAGAACACCATCGCGCACAGCAGCCGAGACGCACTGAGCTTCATGACCGATCACCTTCCGTAGCGATGGGAGCTGCCGACATGGCCAGGGGACCGGCCGAACAGGCCACACCCGGCCGGCCCCCGAGGCGTAGCGGCCGGCTGCGTGCCCTCCAGAGCTATCCTGGAGTGGCTTCAAGGCCTCAGAACGGCTTTCCGGCCGCTCTTCTGGATGCTCGTTCCCCCTCCGTGCCCCGAGTTCCTCGTGCCTGCTGGACGGCGGCAGCACGCGAGCACGGGAGCACACGGTAGACGGGCAGACGGTCGACCGACTGACGGGCCAACGTCCCAGGGGCTCTGCCCCTGGACCCCGCTAGGGCGCAAAGCGGCGCACCATTCCGTTCGCCCGTTCCTGTCGTCTCCCCGTCGTCGCCAAATGCCAAATGCCTGCCGTTCCGCCGTTCCGCCGTTCCCCCTTGCCACCCGGGCCGCATCGGTCGATATCGTACCTACACGCCAGGGATCGCACGTGGTAACATGAGGCGCTCTCAGAATGGTTGATCCTGCCCGAAAGCGAAAACCGCATGCCGTCGCATACACTCGCCAGCATCCCTGCCCTGCTGCGCAGGAGGTGGGACTCCCCGGCCGGCTATCGTGAGGTTCTCGCGTTGGCCGGTCCGCTCGTGCTCAGCACCAGCACCATGACGGTGCAGCAGTTCATCAACCGCGTGTTCCTGTCGTGGTATTCCCCCGAGTCGCTGGCGGCATCACTGCCCGCCGGCACGCTCTCGTTCACCATCATCTGCTTCTTCATCGGCACCGCCTCCTACGCCAACACCTTCGTCGCCCAGTACCATGGCGCGGGGCAGCCGGGGCGGGTTGCCGCGGCAGTATGGCAGGCCATCCGCCTGGCGCTGATCTCGGCGCTGGTCATCACGCCCGTTGCGTTGGCGGCCCGGCCTCTGTTTGACCTCGCCGGACACCCGGCCGCGGTGCGCGACCTCGAGTGTAGCTACTTCCGCATCCTGACGTTCGGCGGGGCGTTTGCCGTCCTGTCCTCGGCGACCTCCGCGTTCTTCACCGGGCTGGGGCGCACGCGGACCGTGATGTGGGTCAACGTCAGCGCGACGGTGCTGAACATCGGCCTTGACTGGTGCCTGATCTTCGGCCACTGGGGGCTCCCGCAGCTCGGGATCAGCGGGGCCGCCTACGCCACCGTGATCTCGCAGGCCGTCGGGGCGGCGGCCTTTCTCGTGCTCTTCCTCCGGCGGCCGCAGCGGCGCGAGTATGACACGTGGGGACAACGGGGCTACGACCGCGAGCTATTCTGGCGCCTGGTGCGCTTCGGCGCCCCCAGCGGCCTCCACTTCATGCTCGACCTGCTCGCATGGTCGCTGTTCGTGCTCCTCGTCGGGCGGCTGGGGATTACTGAGCTGGGGGCGACGAACCTGGCGTTCCAGGTCAACAACGTGGTGTTCCTGCCGATGATCGGGTTCGCCATCGCGACCTCGACGCTGGTCGGCCAGCGGCTGGGTGAGAACCGGGCCGACCTCGCCGCCACTACCACCTGGTCGGCGTTCCACCTCACCTTCAGCTACATGTCGTTCATCGCGCTGCTCTACGTGGTGGTGCCCGACGTGTTCGTGCTCCCCTTCGGGGCCCGTGCGGAGCCGGGGCAGTTCGCAGCCCTCCGGAGCATGGCAACCATCATGCTGCGTTTTGTGGCCGTCTACTCGTTGTTCGACGCCGTCAACCTGATCTTCTCCGCGGCGCTCAAGGGAGCAGGCGACACCCTGTTCATGATGGTCGCGTCCTCCACCCTGGGCGTGGGGCTGATGGTGGTTCCGACGTGGTACATCTGCCGCGATGGTCACGGCAGCGTGTGGGCGGCGTGGGCGTTCCTCACGGCCTTCATCGTGATCCTGGCGTTCGTGTTCCTGTGGCGGTTCCTGCAGGGCAGATGGCGAACGATGCGGGTCACCGAGTTCGTGCCCACGCCCCCGTACCCGACGTACCCGCACCCGGATGTGCCGGTGACCGAGGTGGAGATGACGTGAGGAGGGTGCCGGCGACGGCCTCACGCCGGCGCGGGCGGCAACGTCCGCGCGGTGGGCTGCTCCACCCAGCCCGCGGGACGCTGTCCGCGCCCCTCGCGCCCCTCGTCGCCGAGGTCCTCACGCGTACGCTCGGCAAGCGCCGCCAGCCGCGCGACGACGGCCGGATGCTCTGCTGACAGCTCGCGGGTCTCGCCCGGGTCGGTGCGCACATCGAAGAGCCTGGCGGGTGCTGCCTGCGTGTCGCCCGCCAGGTTCCGCACCTGGTCTGCCAGCGGCAAGTACAGCTTCCACGGCCCGGAGCGTACTGCCTGGAGTTGGCCGAGGTGATAGTAGAAGAACCCGGCCTCGTCGTAGCGCGACGTCCCATCCGCGGCCCCCAACAGCAGCGGCGCGAGGTCGTGCCCATCGATGACGCGGTCGGTCGGCGGCTCGCCACCGGCGAGGCGAGCCACTGTCGGCAAGAGGTCCATCATTGAGGCCACCTCATCGGTGACTGAGCCGGCGCGGACCCGCCCGGGCCAGCGCAGCAGGCAGGGGACACGCTGGGCCCCCTCGGAAGTGTCATAGCCGTACCCACGCAGCGGCGCATTGCTCCCCTGCGGCGGGTCCCAGCCCACCGCCCCGTTGTCGGAGGTCCACACGACCAGTGTCTGCTCATCCAGGCCAAGCCGCTCCAGGGTCGCCAGAAGCTCACCCGTCGACCAGTCCAGCTCTTCCACGCTGTCGCCGTAGGGCCCGTTCGCCGACCTCCCCTGGAATGCAGGGCTGGCGAACGGCCGGTCGGTGCTGCCAGGCATGGCGTGCGGCAGATACAGGAAGAACGGGTGTCCGCGGTTCTCGGTGATGAAGCGGATGCTCTCCTCCGTGTAGCGGCGGGTCAGGGTGTCGCGATCGACCGGGGCCTCGACGACGGTCTCGTCGCGCATCAACGGCAGTGGCGGCCAGTGGGGGCGGCTCTCGTGGGGCACCATGTCCTCGCTGTAGGGGATGCCGAAGTAGCTGTCGAAACCGTGGCGCGTCGGCAGGAACGGGAGTTGATCCCCGAGGTGCCACTTGCCGATGCAGCCGGTGCGATAGCCCCGGGCCCTGAGGACATCGGCGATGGTGATCTCGTCGGGATGCAGGCCCTTGTGGTCGACCGGCCGCAGCACCGCGCCCCCGGCGTCGTTCACATGCAGCCCCACGCGCCGCGGGTAGCAGCCCGTCATCAGGCTCGCGCGCGAGGGGGTGCAGACGCCACTGGTGCTGTAGAAGCTGGTGAACCGCACCCCCTCGGCTGCCAGTTGGTCGCAGTGCGGGGTGCGATGAACCCGGTTGCCGTAGCAGCCGAGGTCGCCATACCCGAGATTGTCGAGGAGCACGATGATGATGTTGGGCGCTGTGGCTCGGCTCATGGGCGATCTCTCCTCACATGTCTTCTGCCCGGCTCGAGTAGTACGGGGCGGCAGACCCCGCGGAGCGAGAACCCACTCGCGTGCCATTATCGCGTAGGTCGGGCGTCTCGACGCCACTGTTGTCCGGTCGACCTGCGAGCGACGGCACGCGCCGCCCCTCTTGCCGCGCGTCATCCTGAGGAGCGCATGCGGCTTCGCAGAAGCCGCAGCGACAAAGGATCACACTTCGTATACAAGCGCCTTCGGCTGATGCT
>CAZIWQ010000452.1:688-5884 GCA_964542355.1 uncultured Armatimonadia bacterium | reverse complement strand
GTGACGACACGACCTTCACGGCCACCACCTGCCATCGTGTCCCCTCGTGGTCGCCCGGAAGAGCGGCCGAGAAGCCGTTCCGAGGCCGCGACGCTACGCTCAGAGGCTCGCAGAGGCCACTCACAGCCATCTTGGCGCTAGAGACTGCCGTTGGGGTACCAGCAGATGCCGTTCGTGGCCATGTTCGGTGGCACGGTCCAGACGAAGTCAATCCCACAGTTGCGGGTCTGCGTCAGGCACCGCGTCCACTTCGCGTGGCCATCAGCGAAGACGATGTTCGCCCCTTCGTTGTGACGCAAGGAGATGAAGCGGCTGCAGTGGAAGCTGTCGACGAAGAACTCCCAGGAGTTGGAGCCACCGTAGGTCGTCCCGATCTGGCGCTGGCAGTCCACCAGCACCCCGGTCTGCGCGGGGTAGACGAACTGCGCGAGGCTTGTCCCATTGGTGATCCGGCCGTTGTAGCCGTAGGAGCAGATGCTTGCGTAGGGGTCACTGTCACTGGGGCACTTGTAGATCTGCGTGTTCTTGATGTACGGAGTGAGGTACATGTACCAGGTGATGAGGGGGCCGGACCCGCCGGCGCTGTTGGTGTAGGTATAGGCGGCACGCTCGTCATAGTCCTGGACGTAGGCCAGCCAGGCGATGCCCAACTGCTTCACATTCGAGAGACAGGAGGCCTGCCTCGCCTTCTCCCTGGCCCGGGCGAAGACCGGGAACAGGATCGCCGCGAGGATGGCGATGATGGCGATGACCACTAGCAACTCGATCAGCGTGAATCCACGACGCATGCTCGTGCTCCCCCTTCTGTCAGTCTGCCGGGACGAGGCCCGGTTCGCGACGGGAACAGGCGCATGGCGGCAGCGGCACGCCTTCCAGGGAAGTTCGTGCTGCATCCGCAGCGGACTGTGGGCAATCCCCCCTTCTGGAACGTGACATGGCCTGTCACCATGATACCACTGCGAGCGGAACAAGCAAGCACGGGTGTCGTCGCACATCCGGGCCGTCCGGCGGCTCTGGTCACCCTCGCCCCATCCGCTGAAGCAGGTACTCCATGTACTCGCACATGTTCGGCCAGGAGATGTCGGGCGGGGCACTGTGGTCGAGCTGCGGGATGTATCCCCCGGACTCCACCACCGGCATCACCCGGTCCACCTCCTCGCGCATCGACCGGCCCCCGATCGCCACCGTGCGCTTGTCGATGCCGCCTGCCATGTTCAGGTCACGACCATACTCGCGCCGCAAGGCCACCACGTCCATCCCTGCCGCTACCTCGAACGGCCAGATCAGGTCCAGCCCGGCCTCCAGCCACAGCGGGATCAGCTCGGATACGTTGCCGTCACTGTCCACCCCGACGTGCTTGACCCCCTGTGACCGCAGCCAGTCGGTGACCTGTCGGTAGCGGGGCACCATGAACTTGCCAAACATCGCGGGCCCGAGCAGCGAGGCCGTCTTGAACCCCATGTCCTCCCAGAACCCGAAGGTGTCGATCTCCACCTCCGCCAGCACCCGCGAGGTGACGGCGATGATGGCCTCCACCCGCTGGTCCATCATGCGCTCCACCAGCTTCGGGTTGTCGTAGAACGCCAGGCACAGGTTCTCGACACCCATCAGGTTCCGCAGGGGGCCGAAGAATCCCCCCCAGCGGTCGGCGAAGTTCATCAGGGGATCGGTGCGCTCGCGCAGCCCGGCCACGACCGCCGGCCAGTTCTGGGGCGCGCGCTGCTCGAAGCACACCTGCAGGCGCTCGCGGCAGATGGTGTCGAAGTCCTCAGCCGTCTCGACGGGGAAGCGCACGAACTGAGGCATCGAGGAGTTCCCGCTGTAGTCCTTGAACTCCCGCATGATGATGCCTTCGTGGTTTACGTAGACACGGGTGGTCGCGTCCTCCTCGATCACCTCGTTCTCGAAGCGCGGGACGGGGCCGTAGTAGACGCCGGTGCCCTGGACGACATCGGTCCCGAAGATCGCGGTGAGGGAGCGGCCGTCCCACCCCTCCGTGAGCCAGCGCTCGGACGTCTCCTGCCACCCACCGACGGCGACGACAAACGGCTTGTCTACCGGCTGGAAGCTGTAGGTCGCAAGGTAACGCTCTCGCGGCGTCATGATCGTCTCCTGGGGTAAGGGCACGCGAGCTCCCGCCCCACACCCCGCTCACCGGAGCGGGAGAGGGGCAGGCGCTGTTGCTAGCCCTTGCTGTCCTTGGCGGCTCGGGGCTTTGTCTGCGGCTTGCGCGGCGCCTTCGGCTTGACCGCCGCCGCGGCGATCGCCTCCGCAACGACGGCGGCGCCCCCGGCGGCCCACTCCTCGCCCGCCCCGGGGAGCGGGAATGCCATGCCGTAGATCTTCGGGGCCGCCGCGGAGGCATACCCCTCCCGCTCGACGTCATCACGGTCGGCGATGTACCCCAGGACCCCATTACTGGTCGCGGCGATCATGAGGTGATGGGCCGGGGCGCTCGCGCGGATGATCTGCCCCATCCGCGTGAACGTCTCCGCCGAGAGACCGACGAACACGAGGTCGCCGCAGGCGATGGCCTGCACCTCCGCCTCCGCGGCCTCGTGGATCGTGCCGGCGCGATTGAGCTGCAGCATGCGCTGGTGCCACAGGACCTCGACGCGGGTGACGTGGTCTTGCTCGTTGGCGCGGAGAGCCGCCCGCCGCGTATCCAGGCCCTGCTTGAGCTCATCAGGAGACGGCTGGGCGCACGGGACCGGCACCATGCGGACCGCGGCCCGCAACGGCCCGGGCTCCCACGCAGTCAGGTGCTCCATGCCCTCCCACGCCGCCCGGGCCAGGTCACGCCCGTAGATCGCCAGGGTCTCGCGCGTCGCGCCGCCCCCCCAGCCGAAGGCGCGGGAGGCCGGGTTGATGTCACCACAGCAGCCGTTGAGGTACAGCGCCCGCACGCCATAGGCGTTGATCTCACGCAGCAGAGCGCCAGGATAGTCCGGGGAATACTCGAGGTTGGCCCCCATCGTCACCGGGTGACAGGCGTAGGAGATGACCGCGATGGGAGCGGCACCGGTCACCTCGATCCGGACCCCTCGCACCCGCGTATCGAGGTCGCGCCCCCCGACGCGATTGTGAGCGAAGCCGCGTGTGAAGTCGGTGTCGAAGGTGCCGCCCGCCGCGGCCGGGCGCAGGTCCGCCACCGCCGCCTCCACTACCGCGAGCAGCCGCTCGCGCAGCATCTGCATGAAGTGATCGGACGGCGACCCGCAGGCGAACAGCGGCATCGCCGCCGGCCCCGAGTGGGTATGAGTGCAGTGCAGAAGCACATGGCTGCCCGGCAGCCCCAGGTCGGTGGCAAGCTGCTCGCGCACGCCGGCCACGAAGGCCTTCGACAACCCCAGCAAGTCCAACTGGACAACCACGGCACGCTGATCTGCGCTCTGCAGTGCCAGTGCGCGTGCCATCAGTGGATCCATCGCGCCAGTGGCACGGCGGTTGAGGAAGTACCCGTAGCCCTGGAGCTGCTCTCCCGGCGCGGGCGTGATATCAGTCTCGGCATACCCGGCATGCATGACGACGCCTCCCATCTAGAGGAGCGGCCGAAAAGCCGTTCTGAGGCCGCGAAGCCACGCCAGAATGGCTCTGGGGGGCACTCCGCCGACCGCTTGGTGTGCCTCCTTCCTTCCCGGAGGCGTCGGTTCCTTCCCTGACGGGAGGGGCGTGGGCACGGCGAACGGTGACCTCCCCCCCAGCCCCCTCCCCACTCCCCACCGGGAGGGGGGGTACCGGCGGATCGTGACGCGGACGGCGCCGTCGCCGCTCTTCTACGGGCCGGGTCCGGGCCCTGGAATGCAGATTGCAGCAGCAACATAGGGCACAGTGACGATGGCGTCAAGCGCCCCTCCTGGCCCGGGTGCGCTCTCGCCCCATGGTCCGGCCCGAGGCAGGTAGCGGCAACGGAGGTCGGCGCGCCTCGTCTCGCGAACAACCATTCCCGGGTGTGCCCCGGTGCGCGGTGGTTCCCCACTCGCCGGACCACGAAGGCCGTCGCCGCCCGCAGGAGAGCCCGGCCGGGCCTGCCGTCTGCCGCTGACGGCCGTCCTGAGGCCGCGATGCCACGCCAGAATGGCTCTGAAGGGCACTCAGCCGGCCGCTACGCCTCGGGGGCCGGCCGGATGTGGCCTTCTCGGCCGGACCCGAAGACGCTCGAGGAGATGCGATGGAGTTCGCAGCCAGCCCGCGTACCCGCTCGCGAGACGAGAGCGGAGCAGCTCGTGGGCGCGCTTCGGCGCGCCCGGGGTGGCTGGTGGCGGTTCTCGCGGCAAGCCTCGTGGCGGCCCGCGCCGATACCGTCGGAGTGACGGTCGTGGGGCCACTGCAGGGCAACCGAACGGTGCCCCGGGCCACTGCGCCACCACGCACGAGCATGGTCGAGCTCGCCAGCGAGCCGGAGCCGACCGGCGAGCTCGTGCGCCGCACCGTCGAGGCCCCGGTCATCGCCCGGCCGGAGGTGCTGGTCGTGGGGGGCGGGCTGGCCGGCGTCGCCGCCGCCGTCACGGCCGCCCGCATGGGCACCGACGTTGTCCTGGTTGAGCGCTCCGGCGCATTGGGGGGCATGGCGACCACCGGCCTGGTTCCGGCGGCCCTGAACTGGCGCGGCAACCACGGCGTTGTCGCCGAGCTGTGCCGCCGCCTCGAGACCGTCGGCGGCACGACCGAAGCATGGAGCCCGGAAGTCATCAAGCTCGTCCTGCTCGACATGATGCGTGACGCCGCTGCCCGGCTCATGCTCTACACCCTCGCCGTCGACGCCGTCGTGGAAGCAGGCAGCCTCCGCGGGATCGTCGTGGAGAGCAAGGCGGGGGCCCAGGCCATCCTGGCCGACGTCGTGATCGACTGCAGTGGCGATGGCGACATCGCCGCCCGGGCCGGCACGAGGTTCGAGGTGGGGCGGCCGCACGACGGGGAAACCCAAACCCAGACGCTGGTGTTTCTGCTGGGGAATGTCGACACGCGCAGTGTGTGCGATGCCCGCCCCCAGATCCGGGAGTTGATGCGCCGGGCGCGCGCTGCCGGCACCCTCCGCACGCCGTTCGCCTGCGACGCCGACATCGAGCCCGTCATCGTCGGCGCGCACGGTGTCGTGACCGTCAACTCCATCGACGTCCCCCGCGTCAGCGGGCTCAAGGTCGAGGACCTGACCTACTCGCAGGCCGAATGCCAACGGGAGGCCCGGGCCCTGGC
>CAZIWQ010000452.1:0-650 GCA_964542355.1 uncultured Armatimonadia bacterium | reverse complement strand
TTCTACCGCCGCTATGTGCCCGGCTGCAGCCGGTGCTACTTGCTCGCCACCGCCGAGTACGTGGGGGTGCGCGAGAGCCGGCGCATCGTCGGTGAGTATCTGCTCACCGGCGCCGAGATCGCGCGCGGGGCCTCTTTCCCGGATGGGATCGCCGAGGGGTTCTACCCCATCGACATCCACTCCGCCGACGGCACGCCCGACGCGGGCACGATGAAGGTACGGGGACCCTACGAGATCCCGTATCGCTGCCTGGTACCTCAGGGCGTGGAGCGCCTGCTGGTCGCCGGGCGCTGCATCAGCGCCGACCGCCTCGCGCACGGGTCGCTGCGTGTCATGGGTACGACGATGCCGCTGGGCGAGGCCGCGGGGTGCGCGGCCGCCCTGTGCGTGCTGCGGGGCGAGAGCCCCCGCCGACTCGACGGCACCCTCGTGCGCTCGACGCTCGGCCCGCTCCGCGCCCGACCGATGGCGGCGGGCACGGCGCCGGACAACCTCGCCCTGGCCAGTCGCGGCACCGTGGCCAGCTTCGACTCCAGCGCCGCGGGTCGGGCCCCGGCAGTGATCGACGGCTCAATCGCCACGGATTCCCGTCGCTGCTGGCAGCCTGCCGACGCCGGCGACACGCACTGGCTCCAGCTCGTGTTCGCCCG
>CAZIWQ010000451.1:5671-5891 GCA_964542355.1 uncultured Armatimonadia bacterium | reverse complement strand
GCTAGTACCACCCTGTGTTCCCGCCGGCGGCGCGGCCGGTGCCGCCCCCTAACGATGCCCACCGATGAAGCCCGAACGGAGGCCCTGCGCCGCCTGGCGCGCCACTATGCCCGCGCCGGCGAGCCGGCGCGGGCCCTCGCGTGTCTGGCGCAGGCGGCGCATCTGGCCGAGGAGTGCGGGCTGAGCGTCGTCGCGCACAGCCTGCACGCCGAGCACGACC
>CAZIWQ010000451.1:0-5661 GCA_964542355.1 uncultured Armatimonadia bacterium | reverse complement strand
AGGACGGACGTGTCGTGGGCCTGCTGGGGGAGACCCAGCGCCGGCTGGCCGTGATGCGAGGTGCGGGCCCTCCCACGCAGGTTCACGTGTGCGCCCGGGTGGGTACCTATCGCGGCTTCGCGCGTCGCTTGCCACGACCGACCGACACGGTGGTCGAGCTCGGGTCGGCGGAGGGGCATACCACGCTCCACCTGGCGCGCCGCGCGGCGCGCGTGTTCGCCATCGAGCAGTCGGCCGCCGCGATCCTCCGCGCCCGCCGGCGCTGCACGGAGGTGGCCAACATCGAGTGGCTCGAGCTCGACGCCTTCGACACGCACGAGGTAGCGCATCGGGTGCCCGCCGCCGAGCTGGTGTTCATCGACATCGGCGGGTCGACATGGCCCGCCCTGGCATTGCGTGCCGCCACCATCTACCACTACCTGTTCCGCCCGCGTGCCCTGGTGGTGCGCAACGTCCCCCTGAATGGCTTCGTCGCGGCCGTGGCGAGCTGCGAGGCACCGGCCCGACGGGGACCCTGGGACGACCCGGGCGAGTAGACTACTGCGATGCCCACCGAACGCCGACGGTTTGAGATCGTGGCCGACTTCGTCGCCCGGCACTTCCCGCCGCCGGCGACGCGTACCGTGCTGGATGTGGGTGGCAGCATGGGGATCCTGGCGTATCACCTGGCGCGGCGGGGGTACGTCGCGACAGTGATCGATCCCCGGC
This sequence comes from uncultured Armatimonadia bacterium, assembly GCA_964542355.1. Lineage (GTDB taxonomy): Bacteria > Armatimonadota > Zipacnadia > Zipacnadales > JABUFB01 > CAZIWQ01. The sequence continues at coordinate 4,953 of CAZIWQ010000451.1, read as the reverse complement.
GCAAGGCGGTGAAGCGCCACTTCCGCAAGCTGGCACAGAAGGGTGGCTTCATCTCGCGGCTGCACTACGAGCGGCGCGTCTTGCTCCCCTCCGACACCGCCGACCTGCTGGTCGGCCTGCACCCCGATGAGGCCACGGAGGCGCTGGTGGAGCAAGCGGTCCGCCTGCGCGCCGCCTTCGTCGTGGTCCCGTGCTGTGTCATGCCGCGTGATGGTGTGCATCGGACCTTCGAGGAATGGTGCGACCACCTGCGGGCGCTGGCGGCAGCCACGCACAGTGTCCATACCGAGGTGCTGCCGATGAACGGGGCCAACCTGGCGTTGTGGGCGCACCAGCCCGTGCTATGAGCGCATTGGCGCCAGGGCCAGCCACCGTGACGGGAACAGGCCTCCCCCAGACGCTCATGCAGTCGGTTCGTATAGTTGCGCCCAGCGCATCGAGGAGGGATGGGTCCGGTGGCCCTCCCAGGGGCGCGGGTGTCGTTGTCTGTCGTTGTAGCCCCCTCCGGGCTACACGGCACGTCCTGAGCGCGGCGACGAGGGAGCGCCCCCGCGCGCAGAGTGCTGCCTCGCAGGGGTGTCGGGGGCGCGGCGTTGACGGGCGGTAGGCGAGCGTACTACGATGTTGCCAATCATCGGTGCGCGACAGAGGAGGCCATCATGGACCGCAGGGACTTCCTGAAGACAGGTGTGTGTGTCGCGGGCGCACTGGGCGCCGCGGGGGTGATCGGGTGCCGGAGTGGGGCCGAGGGCACCGCGGGCACTCCGCCGCCCGTGGCCGGAACACCGCCGGCGGCGGGTGCGGCATCTTTCGGCACGGCCGGGGCCCTCGCCGGGAGGGTGGGCAAGAACCGCGTGTTTGAGCGCCCGCCCACCGATGTCCACATGGCGGTCGCTGCCAACCGTGAGCCGGCGGAGCTCGTCAAGGCCGCCGTGCAGGCCTACGGGGGGCCTGACGCCATCTTCCGCCGGGGCGACACCGTGGTCATCAAGCCCAACCTGGCGTGGAGCCGTGAGCCCGAGACCGGCGCCAACACCAGCCCCGCCGTGCTCCGGGCCGTCATCCAACTGGCCCGCGATGCCGGCGCAGGCGAGATCCTCGTCGTCGAGCACTCCTGTGACAGCTCCCAGATCACCTTCGACCTCAGCGGCGGGAAACAGGCCTGTGAGGCCATGGGGGTCTCGCTGATCAGCCTCGACAACCCCTCGCTGTTCGAGGAGCAGACGATCGCCCGTGGCGTCACGATCAAGTCAGACCAGTTGGCGCGCGACATCCTGGAGTGCGATGTCTACATCAACCTGCCCTGCCTGAAGCACCATGGGGCGACCGACGTGTCGCTGGCGATGAAGAACCAGATGGGCACCAACCTCGACCGCCAGCGCTACCATCGCGACGGCGGGCAACAGGCCCAGAGCCTCAACCTCCACCAGAACATCGCCGACCTGGCCACCGCCTTGCGGCCGACGCTGGTGATCGTGGATGCCACGCGGGCCCTGACGACCAACGGCCCCAAGGGCCCGGGGGCAGTCAAAGAGACGCGGACCATCATCGTCACTCACGACATGGTGGCCGCGGATGCCCTGGGGGCGCAGATGTTGGGCTTCCGCGCCGAGAACGTGCCGCACATTCGGCTGGCGGGGCAGGCCGGCGTGGGCAGCCAGGACCTGACGAAGCTCAAGATCGCCCGGGTGTGAGGGGTAGGCGTCACACACCGCCTGCGCCAGGAATCCACGGCTTTTCCACCGCATGTGTACCCCGCGGGGACCTTTCCCACCGAGTTATCCACAGCGGGGGGCGCGTGGCGCCAGCCCGTGCCATCGCCGGGAGAGCCGAGCGCTGGGGTGGGCCCCTGCCAGACAAGCTGGCAAGGCGCAGCAGCCTGGCGCGCGGGACCACGCACTGCCGCCGGCTGTCTGAGAACCATGCCTCTGCGGCACAAAGCCCTTGACCTGGCCCGCCTCGTTACTACAATGTAGTAACGAGAGCGTGTTCCTGTCACGCCGCAACTGAGGTGGCTCTGGTGATCAAGCGATTGTCCCGGCACGGCAACAGCATGGCGCTAGTGATTGACCGCCCGATACTGGATCTCCTGAACATCACCGCAGACACTCACCTGGAGATCAGTACTGACGGTGAGGTGTTGACCATCACGCCGGTGCGCGACCCCGACCGCGCGGCACGCCTGCAGCATGCAGCGAACCAGGCGAACGAGCGCTATGGTCGGGCGTTGAGGAACCTGGCGGAATGACCGTGACGCCGGACTTCCTGTCCGTGGGGGCGCGCTCAGACGTGGTCGGCGAGGGGCATCGCGGAGAAGACGTCGAGCTCGAGGTCGTCCCAGCCTGAGCGCTGGGCCTTGAGGAAGCCGGCGGCCGCGACCATCGCCGCGTTATCGGTACACAGGTTGAGGGGTGGGAAGGCGATGGCGACACCGCTGGCGCGATGCCAGCCGGTGAGCTTGTCGCGCAGGCGCGAATTCGCCGCGACCCCCCCGGCCAGCATCACCTGACGCGTCCCGTACACCCCCGCGGCCCGCGTCAGGTTCCTCACCAACGTATCCACGACAGCCTCCTGGAAGCCGGCGGCCAGGTCGGCAACTACGGCGGCGGGCAGGCCGGCAGCGCCCGGTGGCACCGCGGTCGCCACTTCCGGCCCCGCACTGTCGCCGGCCCTGGCCTCGGCGAGGGTGGTCACGGTGCGCAGCAGGGCCGTCTTGAGGCCGCTGAAGCTGAAGTCATACGAGTCGGCGATGACGGGCCGGGGGAAGCTGAAGACGCCGGGGTTCCCTGCTCGTGCCGCGCGATCCACTGCCGGGCCACCGGGATATCCGAGCCCAAGCACCCGCGCCGCCTTGTCGAGGGCCTCGCCCGCAGCATCGTCACGGGTCCATCCCACAATGCGGTAGGCGCCGAGATTGGCGACCAGCACGATGTCACTGTGTCCGCCGGAGGCGATCAGGCACAGCGCGGGGAGGAGGCCCTCGTCCGCGGCCGCCGGCTCGCCGGGGGCGTGGATGAAGTTGGCCACCAGGTGGGCCTCGACGTGGTTCACACCGACCAGCGGGAGGCCGGTGGCGAGACAGTAGCCCTTCGCGGCGGCCACGCCCACCAGCAGCGAGCCGACCAGCCCCGGCCCATGCGTGACGGCGATCCCCGCCAGCTCGTCCCACGACACTTCGGCTCGTGCCAGCGCCTCGGCGACCGTGGCGGTGATGATCTCCGCGTGCCGGCGCGAGGCAATCTCGGGCACGACGCCCCCGAAGCGGGCATGCAGCTCGTCCTGGGAGGCGACGACACTGGCGACGATCTCGCGGCCGCCGCGCACTACCGCGGCGGCCGTCTCGTCGCACGAGGTCTCAATCCCGAGTACGAGGTCACTCGGTCCCAGGGAAGCTCCCACCGTGGCTTCGCTCCCAGTCATGGCGCAGTGTAGCGAGGTGCTGTTGGCAGGGGGGGCTGCCGAGATCGCTCAGGATGACCTCGACGGCATCCTCCCCGGTGTCCTGGTAGTAGCCGCGGCGGATCCGCGTCCGGACAAACCCCAGCTTCTCGTACAGCGCCGCCGCGGGGTGGTTGCTGACCCGATACTCGAGGACGATCGTGTCGACCGACCGGCAGGTGGCCTGCTCGCAGACGGCGAGCATGAGGGCCTCCCCCAGTCCGCGGCCGCGGTACTCCGGGGCCACCGCGAGTGTCCCCACGTGCCCCTCGCCCGCCGCCACCCACATCCCGACATACCCGGCGACGACGTCCGCGACCTCGACCACGAGGTACACGGCCTGCTCGCTCTGGATCTCCTGCCGCAGACTCCAGCTCGACCACGGGGAGGTGAAGCTGTCGTTCTCGATGATGACGATGCGCTGCAGGTCGGCGAGCGAGGCCTGGCGGATGCGCCGGCTGCCATCACTCTCGCGCCCGGTTGTCGTGAGCGGTTCGGATTGCATAGTCCAGGGGCGCGCACCCACAGGCAGTGCGGCGGCTCGGCCTCCGTTCGGCGCTGTCGCCACTCGCCAGTCTTTGGCTCGGCGACGGGTGGTGTGTCGTCTGGAGGGGCCGGATCCCGCAGAGCGGCAACCGCGTCGTGGGCGGCTCGCCGCGTAGGTCGAGCGTCTCGCTCGACAAAGCCCGCCGACCGGGACGACGGCGCTGTGTTTTGGCCGCCCTGCCGGTGCCCGCGCGAATCGCGCCTGCAGGTCACTGTCATCCTGAGGAGCGCTTGCGGCTTCGGAGAAGCCGCAGCGACGAAGGATCACATTCCGCCAATAAGCGCCTTCGCCTGATGCTGATCCTTCGCTGGCGGACCGCTACGCGGTCCTGGCTCAGGATGACAGGCAAGCGGAACGGCGCATAAAACAGCGGCGTCGGGACGGTCGACCTACGCGGCGGATGGTCTCGAGCGAGACGCTCGACCTACACGAGCAGCCAGCGGATCACGCCATCCAAGAGTGGCCCGAACGGCCGCGGGTCAGACCCCACCACCCGCATTGGCAGGGCTCGCGTCCCGGCGAGGAAGGTCTTCCCATCGATCACGACGAGGCGGCCGGCGCCCTGTTCCAGCGCGGAGACGAATGCGAGTCGCCCGGCCCGCGCGATCGGTTCAGTCGCCGTCGACCAGATGCCTACCCCCCACGGCATGGCGGGCGGCAGCGGCAGCCCCTCGGTGATCGGATGCTTCTCCAGCAGGCTCGGCCCCTGGGGCCGGAGCAGCGAGACCGCAACACCGAACTCGCGCAGGATCATGTTCAGGTCGATGAGTCTGGCGACGAGGTTCGGGGTCGCGTGCGCCACGGCCAGCACGCGGCCTCCCAGTGCGACATAGTGTGCCACCGCCACGGCCTCCGCGGTGTCGAAATGCCGTGTCGAGCCGACCACCAGCAGCGCCGGCCGGCTGTCCAGCGCACTCATCAGGGGGGATAGTTCGCGATCGGTCGCGAGATACCGGACCGGGGCCCCG
>CAZIWQ010000450.1:0-5905 GCA_964542355.1 uncultured Armatimonadia bacterium | reverse complement strand
GCTTCGACGGCCGCCTTCAGGTCGCGGGCGCTCTGGCGGACCGCATCGGGCTCGAGACTGTGGTGCACACCCAGGTTGCGCCACCGTCGCCCCCCCGTCTCCGCTTTCGGGCACGCGCCCGGCTCGTAGCGGACATAGTCCGGCAGCGGCACACCCACCGATGTGAAGCGCGTGCGCTGCATCTCCTGGAACACAGCCTCCAGATAGTTGATCTCCCGATACCCCCCGAGCCCCTCCGGCACCCGCGTCGGATAGTGCCAGAAGTTCGGGACTGTGTCCGGGTAGACGTGGGCCAGCTCCAGCCCGGGCACACCCTTCAGCTCTTCCTCGATGATGTCCGCTAACACCCGCCGCCGGGCGTTGAACTCGCCGATCTTGGCAAGCTGCGCCAGGGCCACCGCGCCCTGCAGCTCACTCATCCGGTAGTTGTGCCCGAAGGCGAAGTGGCCGCGGGTAGGCATGCCACCGACCGGCTGAGCCACCGGAGCCTCCAGGCCATACCGGAACCACGGCATGCCACAGTTGGAGTACAGCACCGCGCGCTGGTAGATCTCCGGGTCGTCGGTGGCGACAATCCCGCCCTCGCCGGTGGTCATGTGCTTGGACTGCTGGAGACTGAAGCAGACGACATCGCCGAGCGTGCCGGCCTTGCGGCCCTTGTAGAAGCAGTCGAAGGCCTGGGCGCAGTCCTCGACAACCTTGAGGCTGTGCTTGCGCGCCACCGCCAGGATCTCGTCCATCTGTGCGGGCTGGCCGTTGAGGTGCACCACGACCACCGCGCGGGTCTTCGGGGTCACGCGCGCCTCGATGTCCTCGGCGGTGATGATCAGGGTGCGGGGGTCGGTATCGGCGAACACCGGGATCGCCCCCAGCGACACCACCGGCATCGAGACGAAGATCGGGGCGCTGGCGGGGCAGATCACCTCGTCGCCCGGCACCAGGCCGAGGCCGGCCAGCGCCGTCTCGTTGGCGCATGTCCCCGAGCTGACGCCCAGCACGAACTTGCGGCCGAGGTGCTCGCCAAAGGCATCCTCGAACCGGGGAACCATGTTCCCCACCGTGCCACGCCACAACTCCTGGCTCTCGATCACCTCGCGCACAAGCTGCAGCTCCTCGTCACCAAAGCAAGGCTTGGCCATGTCAGGACTCCTCTCGGACAGGGGAGATCGATGTGTGTGATGGGTTGGACCGCGGCCTATTCGGCGACGGCGGCGGCGGACCTTCGTGGCCTGGGGCGCACGCGGTACGCCGGACACTCTTGTCCGGCAACATCCCCCGCCCGACAGGAGTGTCGGGCGTACCGGTCCGGCAACATCCCCGCCCGACAGGAGTGTCGGGCGTACCGGTCCGGCAACATCCCCCGCCCGACAGGAGTGTCGGGCGTACCGGCCCGGCAACACCCCTCACTACGGCGCCAGGAGCGTGACGCCCATCAGCCCGATCACGGACTCGTTGCAGACCGCCTCGACCGTCAGGCTCGTGACCTCCGCAGTCCCCGCCAGCGGCATGCTGTAGATCGTCGCATACGCGCTCTCCCCCAGCTTCACCGTCGGCTGCACCAGGAACAACGGGCCATAGCGGTTCGGGTAGCTCGTGCAGAACCAGCTCAGGTTCCGCGGGTTCACCAGCTCCAGCACCTGCTGTCTCCCGCCACCGAGCGCGAGCACCACGCGCCCATTCACCACTCCGCTCTGCATCGGGTTGGTCACCGAGGCCATGAGCAGGTAGACGTGGCGCGCCGCACGCCCGACGGGGATGCTCACGCGGCGCGGGTAGTTGTCCCACTGCGACACGAACACGATGTTCTTGCCGTCCGCACTGCTGCGGAACGGCACGCCGGGCTCCGTGGCAAGCACTCCGTTGCCCCGGGCCACTGCGGCCTTGAGCACCCCCAGGTCGAGTGGTCCGCAGGGCTTCGACGCCGCCGAGCACCACTCGCGGAACAGGTCGATCCCCGGCTCCAGCGAGCAGTAGGGCGAGCGCGGTGACACGAACTCGCGGGTATGCACCAGGGCGAGGTCCTCGTTGAAGTGGGGAGAGATGTCCACCGGCTCGAACTGCAGCGCCGCCTTGCGGGCCGGATCCCGCCGCAGCAGGTCCCAGCACTCGATGTGCGTGCGAGCGGCCGGCTTGCCGTCGAGCGAGAGCACCACCGGGTTGCTGCCGGGGACCAGGCCGGCGGCGGCGGGGAGGGCCAGCGTCTGACCGGCGCCGGCGCTGTGGGGCGCGAGGGTCGCCGCGACCGTGGCCTGCTGACCGGCGCACGACACGGTGGCCTGCACCGTGCGCGGCTCCGCGGCATTGCTCTGCAGCGCGAAGGCCAGGCTGTGGGCATCGCCGGACAATTGCAGCGCGGCGAGCTCCAGCGGCTCACGCACCTCGATGTCCACCGGCTGCCAGAAGTCGACCGCGGCGCCCTTCACGTGGACGAAGGCGGTGTGATGCCCGAGGGCTCCCGTCACCGGCGCGGTGAACCCGGCCGCACCGACCGTCCCCGCACCGAAGACCCCCTGCGGGTCCTTCACCTCGGTGATCGCGCCGTTGTGGCATGTCACTGTGAACGCCATGCCGCTTGCGGCAACCGGCGGGTAGGCGACCTCCGGCAGCGGGCGGGTGGAGTGCGAGACACTGAAGCGGGCCTCCGTGCCCTGCGGGGCCTCGACCTCGATGAAGGCGTGCCCGATCCCCGGCACGATGTGGGCTGCCGCCACGGCCTGCCCGTTCACTGACGCCGTGGCCCCGTCCCCGCGCATCACGAGACGCAGCCGCTTGGTCGTCGGCCGCGTGGTCTGCACCGTGAACGTATCCGTCTGCCCCTCACGAGTGAACGAGTACTCGACATCGCGCAGCTCGATACGAGCATGGTCCCAGTCGGAGGGGAAGCTCGGCTGGATCTCGAGCCGGTCCTCCGCCATCCGCGGGCGCAGGCCGAACAGGCCCTCCGCCAGGCACTGCAGCGAGGGGCCGAGCGTATCGCAGTGGTCGACATCTCCGGTGCCCCAGCTTCGCGCCCAGGTCTCGCCGTTGCGGTCGCGGATCACGAGCCCGCCGGGGGTCGTGAGGTTCACCATGCACCGCAGGACTGACTTGAGCAGCGGGAACGCCCGGTCACCATACCCGAGGCGCTGGTAGCAGCGCGCGGTGTCCATCAGCTCGCCCGGGCTGCACTCGAACACGGTCAGGATAATGGGGCGCCAGTTCGAGCTCTTGACCTCGCGCGCCCGCATCGGCTCGGGGAACTCATACGTCGCCTGGCGGTGGGGGTAGAGATAGCTCTCGAACGGCTGGCTGCCGACCTCCCGGAACTCGTGGTTGGGCAGCCCCCACTCGGTGAACCGCAACATCTGGTACGCCTGGAACTCGTCGGCGACGCCGAAGTCGATGGGGAGGTAGACCGATCCGAGCTCCGGGTCTTCATGCCGCAGCTTCTCCCCCAGCACGTCCTTGAACTCGGCATAGACGCCCTTCTCGCGCACCCACAGCGTCTGGTCCAGCGCTTGCTTGATGCGGGCCGCCTCCGCCAGGTACGGCGCGGGGGATTCGCCGACGATGCGCGCGGCCTCGGCGGCCAGCAGGTTCGCGCGGTACGTATAGGCCGAGGCCTGGGTGCAGCCGGCCCCGCTGTGCCAGTGGGCATCGGTGATGTACGTGTTGGCATAGTTCTCGTACAGGCTGTCATTGTCCATGTCCAGTGCCCGCTTCTGGTAGGCGACGGCATCGCGGATCGCCGGCCACATCGTGCGCAGGAACTCGCGGTCGCCCGTCCAGTCGTAGTGGTGGGCGATGAAGCTGAGCCACATCTCGGTCATGTTGTAGACGCCGGTGCTCAGGCGGCCCTCACTGTAGGCGAGGCTATCGCCGGCCTGGCGCGTCAGTAGGCTGCGGGGGTCGGCATGGGGCTTGCGGTCCAGGCCCCCCCGGTGCCGCCCTCCGCCATAGGTCATGCAGTGGGCAGCCGCCCGCTCGGGCGTCCCGCAGATGTCGGCACCGTAGGCCATCCGCCAGCCTGCCAGCCCCGACCAGCCCCAGCGGATCGGGCCGTGCATGAACGTCGGCGGGACCCACAGCGCATCCATGGATACCGACAATGACCGTGCTCCCAGGTCGACCAGCGTATCCGGGGTCGCGAGGTTGACCCGGCCGGCGATCTCGTGCACGCGCTTCACGCTGCTCGCGAACAGGAGACCGAGGTCATTGTGGAGCGGCAGAGGTTCGGCCTCGGGGTCGGCGGTGCGCGGCACGACGACGGCTAAGTGGAGGGCTTCGCCCCCGTTCAGGCTGATCTCATGCACCTGCACCGGCGCCGCCGCGGGCGCGCGGGTGATGAGCTCGCGCAGACCGATGCCATCGCGCGCCTCGTGCAGCGAGGCAGTGGTGTCGCGGTCGGAGAGGAGATACACGCTCAGGCCGCTGTCGAGGGTCTTCTCCGTCTGGTCCGCGATCGTCGGCACCGAGCAGCGCGTGATGCCGCCCTGCGGGCCCTGATAGCTGCTGCCCCGGCACTGGTCGGCGAGGATGCCGCCGGGCAGCACGCTATTGCCCTGCAGGATGTCCTTGTCCTTCATGCTCCAGAACCCGCCGAAGGCGAAGGCCAGGCGCACCGGCCGCGTGGGGCGAAGGCGCATCATGTACCCGTCCTGCTCTGCCAGGGGGACCACCTCGACCACGATCTCCCCCTCGCAGGCGGGGTCCTGCACGGTGAAGCGCATCATCCCGGGGTCATAGGTGGCCTGCACCTGCGCGGCCTCGCAGAGCCAGCGCGTGTGGTCGCCGTTGATGATGCCCGGGAGCAGATGCCCGCAGCGAACGTAGGCACTGACCTTAGGGTGGAACCACAGGAACGCGGCGTGCGGCAGCTCGCCGGTGGGGACGAAGCAACGCCGGTTGGGGCCGTACAGCGGCCGGCTCCAGAACCGCTCGCCATTGAGCGTCTGGAAGCCGGACCTGTCGATGGTGCGGTGCATGGGCCGGGGCGCCTCCTGGGCGGCAGTCTGTACAGCCGGGCCGGTGAGCGACCAGGCCGCAAGGCACATGACGGCGAGCCGTCGCATCGTGACCTCCCTCTGACTCGCTCCATTCACGGACGGCTTGGGGCTCCGCCCCAAACCCCGCTGGGGCCGAGGAGACCCGGCAGGAGAGACCACGTCCAGCCGGGTCTCCGTGCGGAGCCTGCAGCGGGTGCCCTCTGCGGCCGTCTGAGCGTAGCGCCGCGACCTCAGCACGGCTCTTCGGCCGCTCTCTCACGGCCCCAGACCCCGGCTTGCGCCCCGTGGCGGCGCGCAGACGACGCGCGCCGCCACGGGGCGTCTGGGTACCCGTGCTCCCCTTCGGTGGGTGCCGTGCCAACACTGTGTTCAGCTCCGGTCCTCGCCACACCTACCCCGCGTTGTCCCGCACCGCAATCGCCTCGACCTCGACCCCGGCGCCCAGCGGCAACCGCGCTACCTGCACACAACTCCGTGCCGGCGGGGCGGTCGGGAAGAACTCGGCGTACACCGCGTTCACGCGGGCGAAGTCATCCATGTCCTGGAGGAAGACGGTGGTCTTCAGTACGCGGTCGGTGCCCGAGCCGGCAGCCGCGAGCAGGTGCGACAGGTTGGTCAGCGCCTGTCGTGCCTGCGTCTCGATGTCTCCTGTCACCAGCTTGCCGGTGGCCGGATCGAGCGGAATCTGGCCGGAGCAGAACACGAGGTCGCCCCACGCCACTGCGGGGGTGTAGGGCCCCACCGCGGGGGGGAGCCGGTCGCTGGAGATGCAGGTGCGCTCGTTCATCATCATCGCCATCCTTATGGAGGTCATAGCGTCGGTGTGGCCGTCCCCTGGGACCGCGACCGTCCCGGTCGCATCCGTGCCGTCTGCCGTCCGCCGTTCGCCGTGGTAGGAGCGGTCACCAGACCGCGAGCCG
>CAZIWQ010000449.1:0-5916 GCA_964542355.1 uncultured Armatimonadia bacterium | reverse complement strand
TGCGCAGGCTGGCCTGCTGCCCGCGGGCCCGACGACGGTGCTGGGGATGAGCGCGCTGGCTGTCATCGCGGCGCTGCTGGGGACTGCCGTCGCCGCGGTCTTCCCTCGCGCGGCGCTGTGGGCGGTCCTGGGCCTCCTCGGCGTCGGCACGGCGGCAGTGGTCTTGACGTTCCTGCGGGCCGGCACCGTCTCCGGCACCGTAACGCGGCCGCTGAATATGCGCACTCTCGGCATGCTCACCGGCCAGCGCGACGTCCCGGTGCCGGGGATCGTGGTTGTTCTCACGACGCTGGACGGGCGCACCCAGTTGTACCGGACACTGACCAGCTCCGCGGGCAACTATGTCTTCAACGGCCCTCCTCCCGGGGAGTACATGCTGTTTGCCCATGACACCGAGGCGGTGCGCGGCAGTGGCCGGTGGGTCAACAGCAAGGTGCGCGCCTGGTCGCACATGAGCGGGCTGGGAGTGGGCTCGGCCGACATTAGCCTGCCCGCCTATCGCGACGAACAGCCGGCACCCTTCCTCGACGCGCCCGAGGGGGACTAGCACAACCGTGCGTCATCCGCGCGCAGGCCGACCGTCCCGACGCCGTTGTTTGGTGGCCAGCCCGTCGTCGTCCGCACGAACCGGGTCTCCGGGCCGACGTCATCCTGAGGAGCGAACGCGGCTTCGCAGAAGCCGCAGCGACGAAGGATCACATTCCGCATACAAGCGCCTCCGGCTGATGCTGATCCTTCGCCAGAAGACCGCTGCGCGGTCTGGGCTCAGGATGACGGGTACCCGGAACGACGCGAGAAGCAGCGGCGGCGAGACGCTCGACCTACGCGTAGGTTGACCGTCCCGCTCGCGTGATGGTCGGACGGAGGAGTTGCCGGACCGTGGGGCGAATACTCGGGCGGTAGACCCACCGTCGTTCGCCTCGCGACCCGGCCGAACAGGCCACTGCCGGCCGGGTCTCTGGTGGCGAGATGGCTGTGAGTGCCCTCGGCGGCGCCCTGAGCGGGGCGTCGCGGGCTCAGTCCGGCTTCTCGGCCGCTCTTCTCGGGGCCCTCTATGTGAAAGCGGTGAGTTAGCTTGTTCTCGACACCCCTCAGCAAGACCGGGTTTGGCGTCGTTCTGATTGGTGTGGCGGCCCTGTGGGTCGGCGGCGCAGCGGCGCAGGAAGCGGGCCGTCCCGGCCTCGACTCGCCCCGGGTTCGCGTCGCGATTGCCGATTTCCGCGCTGTCGGGGGCGACGACGCCCCGGCCCGCGAGCTCTCCGACGGGCTGCGCCGCGCCCTCTCCGCCCATCCGCAGGTCCAGGTGATCGCCGGCGATGAGGTGCGCGCCGCCCTGGCCGCGGCGGAGCGCGAGGTCCTCGACCTGCGCGAGGGCGCCTCGCGCGCGCTCGGCGATAAGCTCGGCGTCGATGCGGTGATCTACGGCCGGCTCGTTGCAGACGTCAACGGCCTGCTGGATGACCCGCTGCCGGCGACCCAGCCCGCCGTCCAGGTGGCGGTCGCGGAGACACTGACCATCGAGGGCCAGCTCTATCCCAGCGCCGCGCTCCCGCTGAAGGACCCGCCGACCACTGCCGGGGAGCTGGCCAAAGTGGCGCTCGGGCTGCTGCCGGCCACCGGCCGCGTCCTGTCGATCATCGAGTCGCCTGAGGGTGTCGCCATCCAGCTCTTCCCCGTGGGGGGGCGCGTGTTGGCGGCCAATGCGGAGTATGGTGTCTACGACCCGGCACGGTTCCGGGTGCCGATCCAGGACCCCGGTGGGCGGAGCGAAGCGTTGGCGCGCCAGGACCTGCGCCTGGGGGCCGCGACCGGCCGCGTGCGAACTCAGCCGGACATGGAGGACCATGCAGCGAGTGCGGTCTCCAGCGATCCGGCCGGGCGCATCTCGGTCGGGCAGTTGGTCGGCCTGCCGCCCGTTGCCGGCACCGCGCCCCAGCGCATGGCGCTCCCGCTGGTGATCGTCAACGCCACCCCCGCCGACGCTGTCGTCCTGTGCAACGGCCGCCTGGCCGGCGTGACGCCGGTGGCAGTGCCGCTCGAGGCGGGCAAGCAGGTTGCCCTCACGATCGCCCGGCGTGACCACACACCGGCCGGCTATGAGGTGACCGCGGGCGAGGGCGAAGGGCTGGCGATGAGCATCGCGCTGCAGGAGATCCCCCCCTTCGGGTCGCTGCGGATTGCGACAACCCCTCCGGGCGCCAGTGCCGACCTCGACGGCAAGGACCTCGGCAAGACACCCCTCACAGCCGACAACCTGCCAGCCGGTGAGCACAAGCTGACGGTCACCATGGACGGCTTCAAGCCACTGAGCCATGCACTCTCCGTCCGGCGGCAGAAGACCACCGAGCTGAACCTGAGCCTGCAGAAGGACTTCCGCCGCGTCCGGATCGTGTCCGAGCCTGGCAGTGCTCACGCGTTCCTTGACGGCGAGGCCGTGGGAACCACCCCACTGGACCTCGAGACCGTTCAGACGGGCCAGCACGAGCTGAAGCTGACGCTGGCCGGACACGCCACCCTCAAGGAGATGGTCACCGTCAAGCCCGACGAGGCGGCGCAGACCCTGAGCTTCCGCCTGCGCACTCTCGCCGGGAACCTGCGCATCGAGACGACACCGGCCGGCGCGGGCGTATCGATCGACGGCCAGGACCGGGGCAAGACGCCGGTTGCCATCACCGCCCTCGCCATCGGCCAGCACCAGGTGGCGCTGCACATGGATGGCTATCTGCCTGTCACCAAGACGGTTGAGGTGCAGGACCAGCAGACGGCGGTGGTGCAGGAGCCACTGACGAAGGCGGCGGGCAATATCCTCTGTGTGAGCGTCCCGGCAGGCGCAACAATCTCGCTCGAGGGGGAGGACGTCGGCGTGACGCCCAAGACCCTGAGTCAGGTGCCCATCGGCCGCCGACAGGTCACGCTGTCGCTGAACGGCTATCAGAAATGGAGTGGCCGCGTGCCGGTGGCCCATGGGGAGACGACGAAGGTCGAGGTCGGCCTGATCCGCGAGCCCGGCGGCCTGCGGCGAGTGCCCTGACGCCCTGGCCGGAGCCAGCCCTTGCCAGCAACCAGACGTTATGGTAGACTTGTCACCACTTGTCGTCCTGCGGACTCTGGAGGAACTGACGTTGACGCAGCACGGAGATTATGATCTGGAATGGCTCCGCAAGGAGCTCGACAAGGTCCTGGCTTCCTATCAGTCCCCCCAGGAGAGGCGTGTCGGATACGGCAATCTCCGCCATGAGTACTCAACGTGGAAGAATGAGGGCGAGGAAGTCACCAATATCGCCATCATCTATGAGACCCCCGGTGGTTCCACGACCCAGCTCAACATCACCTGCAATCACGCCGACGGCACCTTCTCCTACCTGAACTTTGACCTTGCCGACTACGTGGTCACCTCGGATGCCCGCGAAGCGCTCCAGGCGATCCATGACCACGTCGTTGCCATCCCCGCCAAGCGTCAGGCCCAGCTCGATACCCAGGTCGACGCGTGGATGGGTCAGGGCAAGTCCAAGCGTGAGGTCTTCGGCGAGCTCAACAAGCTGCTCCAGGAGCAGTTCCTCGGCGGCCGGATCACCACTAATGAGTTGAAGGCCGCCATCCAGTACGCCATCAAGCTCAAGACGGCGACGAGTGCGTAGCCGCAGGAGATGATCCACCGTGGCAAAGCCGATCCGTGTATCAACGATCGCGTGGTCCGCGGGTTCCGGGGGTGCGAAGGACCTGGCGGAGACCCACAGCAAGCTGGCTGAGCTACTGGAGCAGGCGGCGCTGGCCAGGCCCGACCTCGTCGCCCTCACGGAGTTCTGCAACGTTCACGGCGGCAGCGACTGGACGGAGCAGTTTCAGCCCATCCCGGGCCCGACCACCGAACTGTGTGCGCAGATCGCCCGCAAGCACCACATGCACATCGTGTGCTCGATCCCGGAGCGCGAAGGCGACGTCCGCTGGAACACCTCCGCCTTCATCGGGCGTGACGGTGAGCTCATCGGCAAGTTCCACAAGTACCAGCCCACGATTGGGGAGATGGAGAAGGGGATCATGCCCGGGGCAGATGCGCCGGTGTTCGACCTCGACTTCGGCAAGACCAGTGCCGCCATCTGCTTTGACATGAAGTTCGTGGAGGTCGCCCAGAGCATGGCCGCCAAGCGCAGCCGCCTGTGCGTGTTCTCCTCCATGTTCATCGGCGGGATCCGGCTGCAGCACTGGGCCCGCGATTTTGGGATGTACGTCCTCTCGTCCGTCCCGGCCCGTAGTTATATCGTGGACATGAGCGGCCGCATCCTCGCACAGACGGGAGTCGAGGACAACCAGGTGCGTGCCGGACTCCTCCCGCCCATCGCCTCGGCAGTCATCAACATGGACCGGTGCCAGTTCCACCTGGATGGCAACCAGAACAAGTTCCCCGACATCGTGCGCAAGTATGGTCCCGGTGTTGAGATCGAGAACTACTATCCCGAGGCCCACTTCACGCTGGCGAGCAACATGCCGGACGTCACAGTCGACGACATCACCGCCGAGTTCGAGCTGGAGCCGTGGCTGGACTACCTCGACCGGGCGCGTGGCGTACGGCAGAAGATGCTCGCCGAGGGGAAGGTGTAGGGCGGGAGCGTGGGGGCGTAGGAGCATAGGAGCGTAGTGGCCCGACCCCGCGAGAGGGGCCGGGCCACTGTGTTTCCGAGATGGCTGATGCTCACCCCCCGGGGAGTGGTGCGTCCGGGAGGCACTGGGTCTGGCGAGGCTACGGACTGACATGGAAGGCATCGGCCAGTGGCTTGAGCGGCAGGACGCCGGGGCCGGATGTCGGGCTAGCGGCGGCGGCACCCCGCATGCACTGGCGCATCTGACACTGCTTCGCACCGCGATCCCGCTGGCAGCGCCCGGCTCCACACGACGCCGGCTTGCCTGCAGCCATCGCGCGGCCGTGATGGGCGCGTGCCCGGGCAGCAACGGCCTTGCAGCTTGCACACTTGCACGCCTGGCAGGTGCACTTGTCCTGGCAGGTGCAGGGCTTGCCCGCGGCACACTGGCATCCTGCTGCCGGTGACTTCGCTGCCGCCGCCGAGCACGCACAGCCGCCACCCTCCCCCGCACCCGGTGCCGGTGAGTTCGCGGCCAGCGCGTAGGAGGCAATGCACAGCACAACCACCGCAGCGATCACAACACCCATCCTGGCATTTCGAGACACGTGCTACTCCACCTTTCAGTTTATATATCTAGCCTAGGCATGTATTTGCGGGAGGCCCACAAGCCCTATCGACGAATGAGCACGCAGAAGGTTCAGGTGACTGCATCGTGCCCCGGGGGCGCGTGCGGAACTCACCGCGCGGTTCGGCGTCAATAGTAGTGGGTGCGGCGCAGAGCCGTCCGCGTGAGGGCGTGTCCAGGGGGCCGGCCGGCCCCCGAGGCGTAGCGGCCGGCTGAACGCACGGAAGGGAGAGCGGACCATGCTGAGCCGTCTGCTCGTACTGATGCTCGTACTGTCGCTGAGTGCCGGGGTCGGATGGTGCCAGGCGCAGCCGCAGCCGGGGATGGGGCCGGTTGGCATGCCCGGCCCGTGGGGCATGATGGGCCCGACGATGGGGATGATGGGTCCCCAGAGTCCCATGTTCGCGCCCGTGGTGCTCGCAGTGGATGGGATCGTCTACGTCGCCTTCGACGGGAAGCTGTCGGCCTTCGATGCCAAGACGCTGGAGAAGATCAAGACCGTGACGTACTGGGAGCCCCCACCTCCCCGGATGCCGTTCCCGGGCATGGGCATGGGAGGAGCGGGAGCTCCTCCGCAGCCACCGGCCGCGCCCCCACAGTAGGGACTGCGGGTCCGGCACTGGAAGAGCGGCCGAGAAGCCGTTCTGAGGCCGCGCCGCTACGCTCAGAGGCCCGCAGAAGCCGCTCACAGCCATCTCGCCGTAGAGACCT
>CAZIWQ010000448.1:0-5919 GCA_964542355.1 uncultured Armatimonadia bacterium | reverse complement strand
GACACCACTCCTTGCGTCGGGCGCAGGCAAGCTCCCCCGGGCGGACCGGCTCCGGTGCCTGACGGCCTCCCCCGGCGCGGCCCGGCCGGGCTTCAGTCGGGCCGGTCGCGGTACGCCCTCGTCGCGGTCGCGCACAGGATCAGGGCCACCAGCAGGGCCGCTGCGGTGCAGCCAGCCCACAGCGGGGTCTGCAGATCGACTCCCGGCCGCCACGACGGCCCAGTGCTCAGGAACCCCCGTGCGGTCTCGCCCTGCACGATCACGCCCACGGCGATGAATGGATGGAGGAGCAGCGGAGCCCACTTGCTCATGCCCGTCGCGTCGATCAGCGCCGACCCCAGGTTCCCGACCCCGGCTGTGACCGCACAGGCGAGCACGACGGCGGCAACGGCCCCGCACCGCTCGCCAAGCCACCGGGGCAGGGGGCGCCGCAGCAGCCGGAACACGACGAATGAGATCGCCACCACGGAGAGGCCGAATAGCGTTAGGCCCGCCAGCGTCCCGGCGACGTGAAGATCGCTCCCCCCGGAGGTGGCCGCGCAGGCCGCAGCGTAGACTGCGGGAACGCCGACGAGGGCAACCAGCAGGATGAAGTAGGCGACGGCGATCGCGGCGATCGTTCGCTGTACCAGCACTGACACCAGGAGCCCCCCGCCGGCCAGCACCGCCGCCACGGCGAGCAGATAGCTATAGGCGTAGAGCACCGACAGTGGCTCGACGCCGCCCAGCAGCATGCACCACGCCGCGATCGGAACCGTGGCGCCGAGAAACATCGCCGCCAGGGCCACGATCACGACGAACTTGCCTCCCACCACATCCCCCGCCGACAGCAGGGTGATCCGCAGCATGCTGAGCGTTCGCTTCTCACGCTCCATCGTGATGGCGCCCGCGGCATCGATGGGCAGGGCCACGACGAGCAGGACGAGCTGCGTGTAGACGAGGACATGGAAGGCGATCGCGCCCACGCCCGTGCTTGCGCTGCCCGAGTGGAATCCCACCGTGGCGATGAGCAGGGCGAAGAGCACCGTGGCGCTGGCCAGCGACGAGTACGCAAACAGCAGCCAGAAGGGGCGCGGGCCCCGCATGCGCATCCTCAGCTCATGGGACGCCACGCAGGGGTTGAACCGCCGGAGGTGCTCGGCCGCGCGCGAGGCCACGCTCGCCATCACGACACCACCCCGCGCGTCAGGCGCATGTAGAGCTCCTCCAGGTTGGCCGTCTCTTCCGCGAACGACTGCACCTCGAAGCCCGCGAGCACCAGTGTCGTCAGGACACGGTGCTGCTCATCGGGCGCCCCCTCGTACAGGGCGTCGATCTGTCCGTCGGCCACCTCCGCACCCCGGATGCCGGGGCAGGTCGTCAGCAGGTCGCAGCACTCCTGCGCGCGCTCGCGGACGCGCACGACCAGGTGGTGGCCGCTCTCAGTGCGCGCGGCGATCTCCTCCACCGACCCCGCCATCACCAGTTGCCCCTGCTCGATGATCCCGACGGTGTTGCACAGCTCGGCGAGCTCGGTGATGATGTGCGAGGAGATGATGATCGTCTTGTTGAGCTTACGCAACTCCTGCAACAGCTCACGCATCTCCACGCGCCCGCGGGGGTCGAGGCCGGAGGCCGGCTCATCCAGCAGCAGCACCTCCGGGTCATGAATCAGCGTCTTGGCCAGACACAGCCGCTGCTTCATCCCTCGTGAGAGCGAGTCGACGTAGGCCTCGCGCTTGACCTCGAGGTCGGTCAGCTCCAGCACATCGCCGATGAGCTCCTTGCGCCGGCGCGGCGGCACCCGATACGCCGCCGCGAAGAAGTCCAGGTACTCCCAGACCTTGGTGTCATCGTAGACACCGAAGAAGTCGGGCATGTAGCCCACGGACGCACGGACCGCCTCCGGCTCCTCACGGATGTCGTGGCCATTGATCGTCGCAGTGCCGCTATCGGGCTTGAGCAAGGTCGCCAGCATGCACAGGGTGGTCGTCTTCCCGGCGCCATTGGGGCCGATGAAACCGAAGGCGTCGCCCCGCTGCACGGTGAACGAGAGCTCATTCACCGCAATCAGGCCGCCATAGCTCTTCTTGAGGCCCTGCAGCTCAACCATGGGTCGCCTCGCATTGTGCGGCGCGGCCGGCCCTCCGCCGGTCGTCACCGCGCCTTGACCTCCGCCTCGAGCGAGACGGCGGGGAGTACGTCCTGGCTGGCGGGGACCGCGATGCGGACAAGTACCCGCCCGTCGGGCGACATGTAGTCCCACGCGTGGGGTAGGCTGATCGTCGGTCTGGCGGGGAGTCCGTCCCACTGCGCCAGGGCGAAGTTGTAGGCGGAGAATTCGAGCTTCAACCACTGCGCGGGGGTCGGAACGCCGGCCGCCACGGAGTAGCCACCCTTCATCACGGGCGGCGGGGCCGCTCCCGGCGGCCCCCCGGGAGCGCCGGGGGGCCCGGATGATGAGAAGCGGCGCAGGGTGAGGGCCGCCGCCTTCACTCCCTCGGAGCCTGTCGGGACGAGGAACTCGTACGTCACCGCGCCGGACCCAGTCGTGGTTGTCGGCGACTGGGGACCGGACGGCACCCGCCGGCGGCCGGCCTCCCGGCGCGCGACCACCCGCCGTGCGATCAAGCCGGGGGCGACAACCACCGTCTTCCCACCCACGAGCCGCAGCGGCATGCGGACGACAATCAGGTTCGCGTCCCTCGTGATGGCACTCGGCTGCGCGATCCGCACCGGCACGAGTGGCCGGTCGCATGACGCGATCAAGCACGGCCGCAGCGGGCGAGTGCCATCCCCCGAGGCGAGGCTGCCGGGGTGCGCGCCCCAGGTCAGCAGTCCCAGCGCCTGCTGCAGCAGCTCCGCTGTCTCGCTCGCCTCCGATCTCTTGCTCCCGGGTGGCCCGAATGGCGCGGACGCAAACGCCTGCGGCGGGCCGCCTGGACCACCCATGCCCGGTCGCTGACCAGGCGTGACGTCGAAGTCAGCAGCCTGGCCCGGTGTCAGGTCGTGCTCCGGTCCCACGCTCTGCCCGATCATCAAGCGACAATGGCGCAGCGGGAGCCCGGTCGCATTGGTGATCCTGGCCCGCAATACCTTCCCATCGTAGTGCGCGACGCCCTGGACCCCGTTCCCCAGATCGGCAGCGAACTCGACGGCAAAGGCCCGCGAGGTCCACATCCGCATGCTGATGTCGCTGACCCTCGGGTCCGGGCTGCACACAATCGTGGCCGGACGCCCACTTCCGTGACTGACGTCGAGCAGATTGCGCGCGCCCGCTGCAGTGCCCATCGTCGACACCTCGTACGTCCGGCGGGAGGGGGAGAACAGACTGAAGTACCCGCGTGCCAGTCCCGGTCCGCCGCCCGCCCGGGCCTCAATGACCCCGACGCGACGCAGGATGATGCTCCCGCCGCGCATGTTGTAGCCGAGGCCATAGGCGCCGAGCGTGAACACCGCAACGATCAGAGGCGACGTCACCCAGGCCAGCTCGAGCCGGCCGCGACGCTTCAGCACCCAGTGGTTCACCGGCACGAGAACGATGATGTAGGCGATCAGGAACCCGAGAATGAGCCACACCGGAGGCAGCCTGGTCTCCTCCATACCGGCCAGCCGGTACAGCAGCGAGCTCTCGCTCCCCGTCCCCGGCGGGCCGTTCTCGGCCCCGGGCATGCGCGGGAGCATCCGGCTGTCCCCGGCCCCGGACAGCAGCAGACGCCACAGCACGACCTGCCCGTCCCAGTGGCGAACGGGCTCTGCACTGTAGTCGAACGCCGTCATGATCGCCCGCCCGCCGCCGCTCCGGCGCACAGCCACCAGCGGCTGGCCCTCCGCTTCGCACAGCACCGTCGCCGCGGGGTGCGCGGCCCCCTGAGCCGCCAACACCGGCTGCCGGGGGAGCTGCTGCCCCAGCCAGGTGGCTACGGCGCCGAGGTCGCCCAGTGTCCGGGTGCCGGTCACGTTCATCGGCAAGAGGTCGCGCAGCGGCCCGGAGACCAGCGCGGGAGCCAGTGCCCCGCCCGGGAGCACGATCGTCCCTCCCAGGCGGACCCACTGCGTCAGCGCTTGCAGGGCCGGCGCGGAGGCGGCGGCGGAGCCGGTGTCCGCGATCACGACCGCGTCGACCCCGTCCCACCCGAGCCACGAGTCGGGCAACTCCTCCCAGCCCACGTAGGCCACCTGGTAGCCCTCCGGGGCGCCCTGGGGCAAGGCGGCCGTGGTGGCCCCCGGCGGCAGCTCCTCGCTGCTGTCGACTCCTCGCAAAGAGTTGAGTATCCCCGGGTCACCGCCCACGACGACGACGAAGCGCTCCTCGTTCGCGACCGGGCGCAGCCGCGACAGGTCGTCGCTCAGTGGCACGCGCGTCCGGTCGATGGTGAGCACGGGGGGCTCGAGCCGAGTGTAGGGGACATAGAGGAACAGCCGCTTCTTCGACTGCGAGGGCAACTGAATGTCCGCGACGTACGGAACGATGACCTCGGTCTCGCCCGAGGAATGCACGGGGATGGTGATGCGTCCGGTCGCCGCGGCGCCCGGGTTGCTGATCTCGACGCACACCGGCAGCCACGTCCGCGACCGGCCCATGAGATCGAAGCCCGGCGTGAGCTTGCACGTGAGGCCGGCCGCCAGGGCCGCGGCCGAGAACCCGATCAGACATGCGCACGTCGTAGTGAGGAGCAGGGACCTGTGCACTGGTGGTCAACCTCACAGGACACCCGGCGGCGTTGGAGGTGGCTGGCTGTGACGGGGGGACGACTGGTGGTCTGCACCGAGCCCCCACGTGTCAGTAATGCTCGGGGTATCCCTTTTGTTCCATCAGCCGCCGGCGGCGCGGTCCCACCTCTCCCGGGGCGAAAGGGAGTCTTGTGGCTTCGCCGCGGAAGGTCAGCCCGGGCGACACGGCCAACTGCAGATAACGGAGGCCTCACGAGGCCGTCGCAACAAGAGGAGTGGCTTGGCTCGTGCGCGGAATGGGTCACGAAAAGACATTGGGGGGCATGGGGCGGACGTTTGGCCTGCAGCACCACGCCATGGGGGGCGGGGACATCCCCGTCGTGCGCGTCACCCGGGCCCGCCTTAAGCGCGTAGCCTCCCACTTCCGGCCTTACTGGCTCCAGTGGCTGGCCATCATCGTGTGTATCGCAGCGACCTCCGGTCTCGGGGTGCTCCCACCTCTGTGTGTGCGCGGCATCCTGGACCAGGCCATCCCGCACAAGGACCTCCACCTGCTCAACCTGCTCGTCGGGGCCATCATCGGCCTGACAGTCGTCACCAACCTGATCGGGATCCTCCAGAACTACCTCAACATGCGCGTCGGACAGGGGATCATGTTCGACCTGCGCAACCAGCTCTATCAGCACCTCCAGCGCCAGTCGCTGGGCTTCTACACGAGGACCCGGGCGGGCGAGATCGTGTCACGCCTCAACAACGATGTCGCGGCGGTGCAGGAGATCGCGACCGGCACCGTCGTCTCCATTGCGAGCAACGTGTTCACCCTGGTTGCCACACTGGTCGTCATCATCTCGATGAACCCGCTGCTTGCGCTGCTGGCGGTCATTGTGGTGCCCACGTTCTACCTCCCCACACGCTACGTGGGGAGGATCCGCCGCCGGCTCTCCCAGCTCACCCAGGAGCACCAGGCCGAGCTGGTCGCCTTCATGGAAGAGCATCTGAACATCGGGGGCATGCTCCTGACAAAGCTGTTTGGGCAGGCGGCGACGGAGGCCACCAGCTTCGCGCAGCACAATCGCGAGGTGATGGACCTCAACGTCAAGCAGTCGATGGCCGGGCGGTGGCTGTTCATGTGCCTGGCGGTGTTCAGTGTCATCGGGCCGGCCGCGGTCTACTGGTACGGGGGCGTCCAGGCGATCCAGGGGAAGCTGTCCGTCGGCACCATCATTGCCTTCGTCGCCTATCTCGCCAATCTCTACCGACCGGTGG
>CAZIWQ010000447.1:0-5919 GCA_964542355.1 uncultured Armatimonadia bacterium | reverse complement strand
TCCTCGATCGCGATGGGGTCCACGCCGGTGAACGGCTCGTCGAGCAGGATGAAGGCCGGGTTAGTGCACAGGGCGCGCGCGATCTCCACCCGCCGGCGCTCGCCGCCGGAGAGCACAATCCCCCGGGAGTCAGCCAGGCGGGTGAGGCCGAGCTTGCCCAGCAGCTCGTCCGCCCGCGCCTCCCGCTGCTGAGCCGTGAGTCGCTGCATCTCCAGAATCAGCAACAGGTTCTGGCGCACCGTCAGCTTACGGAACACCGACGGCTCCTGCGCGAGGTAGCCCAATCCGCGCCGGCAGCGCAGGTGCATCGGCAGGCCGGCCAGATCGCTGCCATCCAGCAGCACCTTCCCGGACTCGGACTGCACCAGCCCCAGGATCATGTAGAACGAGGTCGTCTTCCCGGCGCCGTTGGGCCCCAGCAGCCCGACGATCTCGCCGCGCTCGACGTGGATGTCCACGCCCTTGACGACCTCGCGACCTCGGTAGGTCTTGCGCAGCCCTTCAGCAATGAGTGACATGATGGACAGCCCTTGTCGCGGGACCATCGCCCCCGGCAGTCTGCCGAGCCAGCGACGGGCACCCCCGGCCGGCACGCAACTCCGCCGCCGAGCACTGCGACTTAGGGGGCCTTCTTCTCCTCTGCCGTCTCCGGCGGAAGCTCAACCTCGAAGTGCACCCGCTCGCCCTGGACGGTGAAGGTCTTGAGGTTGATGATGAGCTTGTCGCCGGTGAACTTGGCGGGTTCGATGTCCGGCGTGGCGGGGATCGTTGTCATCTGCGCCTCCGCACCGCCGGTGAGGGTGATCGTGGAGGTTTCCCCCTCGAACACGGCCTGGCCGGCACACGCCGCGACGATCCGGCGCTGGAGGCCATCGGCATCCTTCTTGGTCGTGACCTCGAAGTGGACCGGCCCGGGAGCCGTGATCTGCGCCAGTTGGGCCCCCTTCTGCCCTAGCTTGCCGGTCATGCGCGGGGCCGTCATCGTGGCGCGATCCGGCCCCTTGACCTCCACCCGGCAGTTGCCGATGAACTCGAACACGTTCTTCTTCCAGTCATAGGTGAACGTGTCCGAGAAGATGTCGGCGTTGCGGGTGCTCTTCTCGACGGCGGAGGCGGCGACGACCGCCGTCAGCACACACAGCGCCCCGATCCCCGCAGCAATCCAGCTCCTGGTTGTCATGGCGGTTACTCTCCAGTCGGAGTGGTTCTGTTACCAACGTAGCGGGGCGCAGACGCGGACGCCGCCGGATAGTGTGGCCCGCGACCGGGCGGCATCGACGACGAGCCTCGCACCGGAGCCGGTGAAGCCCTGCCCGGTCAGGTGGACGCCCCCGCTCATCTCGGCCCGCTGCGTGAGCTTGCCGAGCAACGCGCGCGGGGCGCGTGCCGACAGCGTGTCGCCGCGCTGGAGACGCACGCCGCCACTGAGCCGGACGTGCTGCGCGACACCGTCCACCTCGGCTCGGTCGGCCCGGGCCGTGTACTGCCCGCGCCGCACGCGCGGGCTGCCGGTGAGCACGGCGCTCTGGCGCGCCGTGTCGAGTGTGATCGTCCCCGCAGTGAGCAAGAAGTCGCGATAGCCCCCGTCGACCCCGGCGCCGAGGGTGGCTTCATGCGCCAGGCGGTAGCAGCTCAGCGAGCCGGCGGCGAGGCGGTAATCGCGGAACACGGCGTTGACCGGCCCGCCGGCCAGCAGATGCTCGGTCGCCATGTTGTAGTCGACGCGCGCCGCCCCGAACTGCAGCCCCCCGACGCTGCTCGTGGCCTCCACTCCCCGGCTCAGCGCGATCCTCCGCCGCGGATAGTCGACGACGAACTCGGGCGCCGACAGCAGCATGGCGTCACCGTCAGCGCGGGCAAGCTCCCACCGCACCCCGCTGCCACGCGCGATCATCTGCTGGCGATCGAAGTCGATCTTGCCGGAGCTCTTCACCCGCCAGCGGAGCTTCCCCGCGGGGTCCCGGTCCTTGAGCTGCAGGTCGCCGACGGCGAGGGACTTCTCGCGTTCCGCGCGCCGGGGAGCGGCTGCCGCCGGCGGGCGCGCGTTCTCCCGCCCGCGCTGATACGCCGCCAGGCCCACCACCCCGGCCGCGGCTGCAATCACCCCCGCTGCGATCAGGTAGCCCACCCGCAGCCGCATACGCTCCTCGCCTCAGTCGGTGAAGCGGAACTTGAGAATGGTCCACAGGGCAGCGATGCCATCACGCCAGCCGATCTTCTTGCCCTCGTGAACGGTGCGGGGGCGGTAGTGCACCGGCAACTCGACGACGCGTCGTCGAGTGCGCCGGGCGCCCTTGAGGAACTTCGCCGACAACTCGTAGTCGAGGTCGAAGCCGTCACAGCGCAGCTTCATCCCCTGCAGCACCTCACGCCGGGCCAGCTTGTAGCACGTCGCCACGTCACTGAGCTGGCTGCCGAACAACACCTGGTAGAACAGGTTGATCGCCGCACGGCCAACGCTCAGTACGCTCAGCGGCAACCGTTCGCCGCGCTCCCGCATCCCCAGGAAGCGCGACCCCAACACCGCATAGACGTCGGGCTGCTCCGCCGCGGCCAACAGGGGCAGGTAGTCGTTGGGGTCATACTCCAGGTCGGCATCCTGCACGATGATGAACTCGCCGCGGGCCGCGGCGATCCCCTTCTTCACCGAGTTGCCCTTGCGCATATTGCGCTCCTGCAGGATCACCCGCACGCCGGGGAGCTCCATCGCCTGGATCTTCTCGCGCGTGCCATCCGTGGAGCAGTTGTCGACGATGATGATCTCCTTGTCCACCGGCACGGCGCGCACGCGGGCGACGATCTCGTCGATCGTCGCGATCTCGTTGTAGGCGGGCATCACAACAGTCAGCTTGACGGTGCTAGCCATGGTGTTCTCGGGGTCCATGATGGTTGTGGATGGCTGCCGGCCGGGTCTTGCGGCCTCATCGCACGGTCAGGTCGGCCAGGTGTTGTCGGTACCACGCCGCCGTCTGCTCCAGCCCCTCCGCCCGACTGGTCAGCGGCCGCCAGCCCAGGCGGTCGGCGGCCTTCTGCACCGAGACGTAGTGGCGATCGACCACCCCCGTCGGCGTGCCCAGCACCTCGGGGTCGAGGTCGGGGCGGTCGCATGCGCGACAGGCCTCGGTGACCAGATCGCGGACACTCACTGCGGCCCCGCTGCCGAGGTTGAACGCCTCCCCGCGGACCCCGGCCTCCCGCCCCTGCTCGGCCAGCGCGAGGTAGCCGCCGGCGACGTCACCGACATACACATAATCGCGCTCCGGCGTCCCGTCACTGCGGATCTGCGGCCGGCGGCCGCGCAACGCAGTGCACACTGTGTCAGGGACGATCCGCGACAGGTTGGCGTCGCCGGGCCCATAGATGTTGGTGCAGCGTGCCACCGTGGCGGGCAGGCCGTAGCTCGTCGCGTACGAGCGCGTGATCACGTCCGCGGCGATCTTGGAAGCATCGTACGGCGAGAGCGCACACAGCGGCGCCTCTTCCGTACACGGGAGGACCTCCTGGCGGCCGTAAATGCGGTCGCTACCTGCGGTGACGACGCCACGCAACGCGCCGGTACCCTCCGCCCAGGCCTGGCGGCAGGCCTCCAAGAGCAGGTACGTCCCCCGGGTGTTGACCTCGAGGCTGCCGACCGGGTCCTGCAGGGCGCGCCCCACGAGTGCCTGCGCTGCGAGATGGAACACGTAATGGAACTGTCCCGCGCCGATCAGCGCACCCAGACACGTAGGGTCGGTAACGCTCCCGACCACCAGCTCTACCTGTTCAGACAGACGACACGCGTCAAAGTATCCCGTTCCGGGTCCGGCGAGCTCAAGTCCGGTGACGCGCATGCCGCGCGCCACCAGCAATTCGCACAGGTGCGCCCCCACGAAGCCGCGGGGTCCGGTGACCAGCGCTCTCAGCTCTGACCGTTCGTCGGCTCGTCCCACGTCTTCCATGGGGCTCTCCCGCTTTCCCATAGCTCGTTGAGCGCCTGATTGTCCTTGTAGGTGTCCATCGCCGTCCAGAACCCCTCGTGCCGGTAGGCCATCAGCTCGCCCGCCGCCGCGAGGCGCGGCAGACAGTTGGACTCGAGGGTGTCGTTGGGCGCCAGGAAGTCGAGCACCTCACGCCGGAACACGAAGAACCCGCCGTTGATCCACTGCTCGAGCGGGGGCTTCTCGCTCATGCCCTGGACCTGGCCGTCGGCGGCCACCTCGAG
This sequence comes from uncultured Armatimonadia bacterium, assembly GCA_964542355.1. GTDB lineage: Bacteria > Armatimonadota > Zipacnadia > Zipacnadales > JABUFB01 > CAZIWQ01. Next base: position 1,718 of record CAZIWQ010000447.1, on the reverse strand, counting down.
GTGCCCCCACTGCGACCGGGCCCGCACCGCGGTGACCGTCGCCATCTTCCCATGCGCCAGATGGAACGCGATGAGTGCGTTCAGGTCGATGTCCGACAGCCCATCGCCGTAGTTGGCCATGAAGTGGGGCTCCTGCTCGAGGTGGGCGCGCGCCATGCGCAGGCGCTCGCCCTTCTCGGTGTCCACTCCCGTCGGGCACAGCGTCACGTGCCAGTCGTGGTCACGCTCGCCCACAATCCGCACGTCCGGGGGCCCGGAGCCACCCCCGCTCACGCATAGATTCACATCGGTATAGGGCGCATGGTGGATGAAGTAATCCACCACGAGTTGGCCCCGGTAGCCCAGCAGCATCACGAAATCGTTGATCCCCGCAGCCATGTACATCCGCATGACGTGCCACACGATGGGACGGCTACCGATTTCGAACAGGGCCTTGGGGATGGGCGCCTCGTCGCCGAAGAGCCGCGTCCCTCGCCCGCCCACAAATAGCGCGACGCGCAATCTGTTCACCATCCTGACCTGGAGAGAGATGAAGCCGACAGGACACCGTATTGAACTGCAAATGGCGCGCCGGGGTCAAGGGGGCGGCGACGCGCCCGTGCGTTGCTCGGCCTCGCCGCGACCGCCGGCAGGTGGTGGTTGACACCTCGCCGTGCGGCCCGTATCATTGCGCCGGTGACCACCCATGAGTAAGCTGATCGGGATTGTCGGCGGCCTCGGACCGAAGGCCGGCGAGAATCTCCACGCCAAGATCCTGGCCAACACGCGCGCCGTGCGCGATGCTGACCACCTGCCCATCCTGCTCTACACCAACCCGGCAATCCCCGACCGCGGCAGCTTCATCTGCGGCGAGATTGCCGAGAACCCGGCCCACGAGATCCTGCACACCCTGCAGCTCCTCGTGGGGCTCAATGCCCGCGTCCTGTGCGTGCCGTGCAACACCGCTCACTGCCCCGTCATCTGGGATACCGTGACCGCCGGCTTCGCCACCTTCGGCGCCGACGCACGCCTGCTCCACATCGTGAATCTGACCGTCGAGTTCCTCACGCGCTACCACCCCAGCACCTCGCACGTGGGGATCCTGGCGACCTGCGCCACGATCGACAGTGAAGTGTACCAGACCGCGCTCGCCCACCGCAACTTCCGCCCCGTCGTGCCGACCGAAAGCAACCAGCGGCACGTGCAGGAAGCCATCTATCACCCCGACTGGGGAGTGAAGTCCCAATCGGCGCCGGTCTCCCGTCAGGCCGTCGACGCGCTCGAGGCCGCGTCGGTGCGCATGATCGCCGACGGCGCCGAAGCAATCATCCTCGGGTGCACCGAGATCCCCCTCGTTCTCACCGGGGGCGAGATCAAGGGCATCCCACTCGTCGACTCCAACGTCGTGCTCGCCCGCGAAGCCATCCGCCACGCAGCCGGCGAAGAGAAACTCGTCGCCCGCCCCCGCTAGGTGCTTGCGCACGGCTAGAACCGTATGCCACGCGGGCACAACCGGCATCACGGGCCTCATCGGAGTACTGGCGTACCGCCAAAGTCGTATGCCACGCGGGCACAACCGGCATCACGGGCCTCATCGGAGTACTGGCGTACCGCCAAAGTCGTATGCCACGCGGGCACAACCGGCATCACGGGCCTCATCGGAGTACTGGCGTACCGCCAAAGTCGTATGCCACGCGGGCACAACCGGCATCACGGGCCTCATCGGAGTACTGGCGTAC
>CAZIWQ010000446.1:4583-5920 GCA_964542355.1 uncultured Armatimonadia bacterium | reverse complement strand
GAGCACGGGCACGATGACGGCAACTCGATCATCCGCTATACCGACCGCGGGCGCATCTGGCTGGTGGATGATGACTACATCCGGCGGGCCCCGAAGTGGCACAACAGCGCGGTTGTGGTCAAGGACGGCGCGGCGGCCCTGCAGCCGCCGCTGGCCCGGGCGGATCGCGTCAAGGACTTCGGCCCGGTGGCGCTGGTGCGCTCCACCCTCCCTCACTACACCGGCACCGACTGGGGGCGCAACATCGCCTGGGTGAAGGGCAGCTACTTCGTCTTCATCGACCAGTTCGTGGCCCACGAGGCGGCCGACTACCGGCTCAAGCTGATCTGGCGCAGTCTCGGTGAGACCAGCGTGCGCGACGGCGAGTTCGAGGTGCGGCAGGCGGATGACACCGATCCCCTGGCCATGTACAACCCGCACCGCGACCGCGATGGCAACGGTGTCCCGGACGGCTTCGAGGCCGCCATGACGAACATCAGCGGCGAGCTGAAGGCCCGCTCGGCCCTTGACAGTACAGTCTTCCGCACCGGCCCGAGCTCGATCCGCATGGAAGTCGACCCGGGCGGCTATGGCGTGATCTACGCCTTCTGGCCGGTCACGGGCGGAGAGAAGTACCGCTTCCACACGCAGTGCAAGGTCGACACCGGTGCCGGCTGCTCGGCCAACACCACCATCTACTGGACCGGCGCGGGCCGCAACCGCCTCCCCCAGGCCGCGGGCGGGCCCTCGTTCACCGGGAAACGCGACTGGGGCGCGCTCGACATCGTCGACACCGCCCCCCCCGAGGCCGAGACCGCCCAGGTGGTCATCCGCCTCAGCTCCCAGGGCACTCCTCCGGGCGCCGCCGGGAAAGCCTGGTTCGACGACCTCAGCCTGGTGCGCATCGCCGGCGACGGCACCGAGACCCCCATCTTCCCCGGCCCGCCGCACCCCCCCGGCTATCGCAGCTTCCATATCGCCAACACCGATGGGGCGCGGTTGCGGGTGTCCTCCTTCCTGCAGCGCGGCCACCCCTGTAAGGACGGCTACTTCGTCGGCTACCAGTACGCCGGGCCCGAAGTGCAGACGCTGCAGCAGATCGCCGACCGCCGACTCGAGCCCGGCCAGGGCTACGAGTTCTGCAATCTGCTCTACACCAGTGACGCGCGGGCCCCGCAGACGTTGCGCACGCGCCCGCTGGGCACTGCGGCCGTCGTCGTCAGCGGCGGGGCCGGTGACACCGTGATCGGTGTGCGCCCGGCGGGAGCCGCCGCCAGCACCATCGGCGCACTGAGCGTGGATGCCGACCTGTTCTGCATCCAGGGCACCCGCCTGGATGCCGTCGGGCTGAAGCGGGT
>CAZIWQ010000446.1:0-4483 GCA_964542355.1 uncultured Armatimonadia bacterium | reverse complement strand
TGCGCTGGCCCCCGGTGGCACGGTGCTGTGGCAGGCCCAGACCGGCCGGGCCGTCAATGTCATCCGCGGTGCCGACGTCACCGGCGACGGCCGCCTCGAGGTGGTCGCGGGCGGCGACGACCGCAAGGCGCACCTGTATGATGCGCAGGGCAAGGAGCTGTGGGCCCACGAGTTCGAGAACTACCACGGCCGCGACGGCAAGATCGTTGCGCTGGAGGTCGGGGACCTCGCCGCCGATGGCAAGCTCAAGATCGTGGTGGGCACGGAGGCCTGGCACTGGTATGCCCTGGACGCCGGCGGGAGCCAGCTCTGGCGCACCTCCATCCCGCACGCCGCGACGGTGTGTACCCTGGCCGACCTGGATGGCGACCGTGACCTCGAGGTCGTGGCGGGCGACGAATACTACGGGGGTGGCATGGCCCTCGATCACAAGGGCCAACGGCTGTGGGGCGTGGGTGCGGGGCCGGGCGTGCTCGCCGTCGCCACCGCCGACCTCAACGGCGACGGCAAGCACGAGTGCCTGTTCGGCACCGGCGACGGCGGCGCCAGCCTCATCTGCACTGACCCCGGGGGTAACACCCTCTGGACCAGGAGTCTCGGCGATGAGCCCCGCGCCATCGCTACCACCGACCTCACCGGCGACGGCAAGCCGGAGGTCATCGCCTCCTCCGACAGCATGTTCCTGTATGCTTTCAAGGGTGATGGCACGCTGTTGTGGCGGCGCGACATGGGCGACATCGTGGGGGTGATCGCGGCCCGGGGGAATGAGGTGATCGCCGGGGCCGAGGACGGCATGCTGCGAGTGATCGGCGCAGACGGCACCACCGTACGGAGCTTTGCATGCGGCTCCGCGGTCAAGTCACTGGCGGTGGAGGATGGCTCGATCCTCGCGGGGCTTGCCTCCGGCGAGCTGCTGCGGCTGAGATGAGAGGAGACCACACCATGACCGGTACCCGCCCCCGCTACCTGATCGAGGGCTGCGAGGATGAGCCGTACCACGATATCCAGCATGGTCCCCATGGCACCGAACCGGACTACTACGCCTTCCGCGACCAGCACTGGACCTTCAACCGGGCCATGCGCTGGATCGAGGCAGACAACGGGACGCTGATCTGCTACACGGAGGGGTCTCTCGCTCTCACGGGCGAGGGCCGGGTCGCTGACTGGTTCACCGACCCCGCGAATGAGGTGACTCACAGCGCGGGCCACCTCCGGCTGGCCAAGCGCTCCGCCCGCCAACGCGAGGCCGTCGTGCTCCCCGGTCTGCAGGTCAACCTCGAGCAGACGCCGGTGCTGGAGGCACAGGTGGGCGCAAGCACGGCGCCGTGGCAGGTCTGCGTGCTGGTCAAGGGACGCAGCGGCCCGCCGCTCGTGGCCGGCGACTGGTGCGGCGGGGCAGGTAGCATCCGTCTCGATCTGGCCACGGCGTGGCGGGAGAAGGGGTATGAGCTGCGGTTCGCGGAGGTGCACATCGCCGTCGGCGTCTGGACCGAGACACCGGGGACCGAGGCGACACTGACGGCGCGGCTGTGGCTGCCCGCCCGCGCGGCCGTCGTGCCCGCCCTGCCGGTCATCCGCACTTCCCGCGTCGCCGCGGACGGGCTGCCGCTCGCCGCGGTGGTCGTGAGCGCCGACGGGAGCCTGCTCGGGGCGGATGCCGTCAGCGTGACCGCCACTGTCGGCGGCGCGACTCACGCACTCGCATGTCGCGGGGGTGTGTGGGAGACCCGTGCTCGCGGATTGCCTCCGGGTGAGCACCTCGCCCGCTTCCGCGCCTCCGGGGAGGTCGCGAGCGCCTCCGAGCTCGTCGTGCGGGTGACCGACGGCGAGTTCATTGGCTACGACCCGGCCCGCCATTCGCTGACACGCGCGGGTCGGGTGCTCGGGCCACTCTCCGGCTCGTACCAGGGGATGGCCTTCGTCCGCGAGGTGGGGACGGATCGGGAAGCGATCGTGCAGGGGCAGGAGGAGTGGGATGAGTGGGACCGGGAGGTCCCCCCGGGCGAGCACTGGCACTACTGGGAGGCCTGGACGCCGGCCGAGGCGGAAGCACGCTACCGTTACCTGCAGGAGAACGGCTGGGACCTGCTGCACCTGTGCCAGCACTGGGGCCTGTGGGAGAAGCTCGACGCAGGCGGCCACCTGGCCCCCCACGGGGCCGAGCAGTTGGCCCTGATCCTCCGCCTCGCCGCCCGCCACGGGCTGTCCCTCCTGCAAGCCCTGTCACACTATCCCTACGGGGGTGAGCACCCGCGCGGAGCGCATGTCACCCGGGTGTGGCGTCAGTACCTCGAAGCCGGCTTCCGGGACGAGGACTGGCAAGACCCCGCGTCTGCCTTCACTGACCTGTTCCACCAGTACCTGCGGGAGTATGTGTCCTTGTTCCGCGACGAGACGGCGCTGCTGGGGATGTCCACCTCCGGGGAGGGCGACTTTGCGGCGCCGGGCACCGGCGCGGGCATGGCGCGCGTCAACGACACCTACCGGTTCGTCACCGGGCTGGATCGCCAGCACCTGTTCGTCGCCGAGCCGATCTTCCGCCTGAGCCGACTGCCCGCCGAGCACTGTCAGGGGTGGGAGCCGCCGCTGAGGGGTAGCCGCATGTACTGGATGGGCGAAGACCTGCCGGCAGAGCTGGACCTCGGCATCGAGTTCAAGTTCCTGCAGCTCGGCGACTGTTTCATGGGTGAGGGGAGCTGGCCGTGCCCGCCGCTCTACGCGCGGCTCAAGGGCTATGCCGGCACCTGGTGTGGCACCCCGGCCTACCGCACCCGCGTGCGTGACAGCCTGTATCTCGGGCTGGTCCACCGGAACCCGTTCATGCTCACCTGGGATGAGCAACACACCGAGGATGAGCACCGTATCCTACGGGAGCTGCGGGAGCGGGTCGACTGGTCGCAACCGTGGCTGGAAGCACCCGTGGTCGTGCGCGTAGATGGCACCAGCGTCGGGGAGGCGGCGCCCGAGACGCGCCAGGGGCGGCACGTGCTCGCCTGCTATGAGGACCTCTTCACTACCGTGACGGTGGCCGTCCGCTACGTCCCGGCGGAGGCCCCGGTGCCGTCCGGCGCTCAGCTCGTGCTGGATGCGCGCGAGCCGTTCGCGAAGCCCTCGCTGGACGCAGCGCTGTGCGCGCTGAGTCCGCTGCAGGTATCGCCAGGCTACCGTGCCTGGTACTGTTGGTCGCAGGACCGGCGGACACTCATCGCCTACGTCTGCAACAGCACGCATCATGAGTGCGTGGAGGGCCGCTCGTTGGCGGGGCGCTGGCAGCGTCTGCCCGAGCCGGTACCACTGACGCTGCGGCTCGGCAACCTGCCCCCGGACAACCTCTGCTGCCGGGTCTACGACCTGAACGACAAGTGCTGCGTGCGCGAGGAGGTGGTTGAGGGAGCGGCAGCCTTCGACCTCGGCGCGACCAGCCACGACTTCGCGGTGGTCATCGTCCCCCCGCACAGATAGCTCAGCCCCATCGCCAACGTCCCGAGGCTCCGGCCCCGCAACAGGCCCTTTCACGGGTTCGCGACGTTCCGTCACACGGCAATGGCACCGGTATTGCTGCCGTTTGCTTACCGGCATCGCCGCGTGACAGGGTCGCCTGGCGCGGTGACCGCAGAACCAGCCAGGGAGGTCCCTGGCGAAAGGACGTGTTGCCCGTGAGAGAGCTCTCCCCAGCCCGTATTCGTCGCCATTTGGCACTGCTTACGCTCGCAGCCATCACCGCGGGAGTCTGTGCCACCGCACCGGCGTGGGCTGAGTACAAGTGGAAGACCGGGAACGATCTGCATGAGGCGATGCTCTCGACGGTCGCCGGGGCCGCGGCCGTCGCCGACGGCGGCGAGTATGGCTTCCGATCGGGGAACTGCGTCTACGGAGCATTCCTGGACCCGGATGAGGAGGTCACGCTGACTACCCGGCTGACCGCGGGCACGAAGTACCTCGTGCTCGCCGGCGGAGACAACGATGCCAAAGACATCGACCTGGCGATCACGGCCGGCGACGAGCTTGTTACCAAGGACGAGGAGACGGACAACACGCCGCTGGTGGGCGTTGACTGCGAGAAGACGGGCGAGTACACCCTCCGCCTCAAGCTCGCGACCGCCCCCCATGCCTGCTTCTGCACCATGGTGATCCTGCAGACCGAGGGCTGGGAGGTACCACTGGACAACCTCAAGACTGCGGTGGAGGACGGTCTCAAGTTCGCCGACAGTGTGGCCGGTGTAGCCGACGGCGCGTCGTTCCTCGCGACACCGGGGAGCTGGACCTTCATCGGAGCCGTGCTCAAGCCGGGCGAGAGCGCTTCGCTCCTCAAGATCCCGTTCACCGCGGGCCGACACGCCGTTCTCGGCGAGAGCGACGGCCAGGCCAAGGATGTCGACATCGAGCTGCTGGACAGCGAGGGGAACGCCGTGGCCAGCGACGAAGACACCGATGCCACCCCGCTTGTCGTCGCCAATACCGAAGCGGGGAGCTACGGGGTGAA
>CAZIWQ010000445.1:0-5924 GCA_964542355.1 uncultured Armatimonadia bacterium | reverse complement strand
GCCAGGTCGCGTTGTGCTCTGTCTTCCTCCGCCGCCGTCACGTCGGCGGCCGTGTTGCCGGTTTCCCCCACGCTCGCCGCCCGCCGCCGCGCCTCGGACGGGTCCGCGGTCAGCGGGCCGGCGAGACCCAGGCTCTTGGCGAGCGCGAACGTCGCATCGGGACACGCCGGGACCGCGCACACCGCAATCTCCCACAGGTCCACCCGCGTCCAGCGCCACACCCCCGCCGCCTTGTCCCACTGCCCCCACTGGGGCGAATACTCACCATCGAAGCCGATCGACAGCGAGCGCACGAGGTCATCTTCGATCGCCTGCCAGACCTCCTGCGCGCGGCCGGTGCGCCCGAACTCGATCTCCACGAACAACCCTTCCGGGCGAACCTCAGCCTGCCGCGTCCGCCCGATCGGCAGCTCGCGCAGGTCATGACTCCACGTCACCACCGGGTTGTGCAGGTACTCTCCGAGGCTCTGGGCGAACGCCGTGGGCTCGACGATCTCGCCCTGGCGATCGACCGTCGGCGTGCTCGCATACCCGCGTACCAGCCGCTGCGCGTCGTCGACGGCCTCCTTGCGGAAGCTCAGGACCTTCACGTGAGCAAAGCCGGGCATGACACCACCTCCAAGCAAAGCCGCCCCGGTCAATGCCGGGGCGGTGATGTGCATCAGGTCGGTTGTCGGACGGCGGCGGCGGTTCTCAGGGACAACTGCTGGACTCACGGACTTCGCTGTGCTATGCTCAGTTAGGCCATCACGGATGGCAAGCGATCAGATGCAATGCCACCGCGACCGCTGCGCAGAGAAAGCCCCCTCCAGTGAGTTCGTATGCGCGCCGAAGCCACCATCCTTTCGCACCTGCGGCATCTCTGACGGTTCTCTGAGCGCTGTCCATGCCCCTGATGATGGCCGCTACGGTCTTCGCGTCGCCACTCTCCTCCCAGTACTCCAAAGCAGTCAGGGCCGATGGCGGCGCAGCAGCTTCACGGCTGCGGGGCCGGAGGACGGCAAGCGCACAACAGACGGCGAGGGCGAACACAAGGAATGACAGTAGGGTCGCGCCTAGACTCCACCATTGCAGCGTCGCGAGTTTTGCCGCGGCATCAGTCTTTCCCATCGTCGCGTACCCGATGATGCCGACGGCAACAGCAACTTGGCCGATGATGCCTCCAGCCTTGCCGTCCGCCGCGTCGAAGCTGTCCATGTGGACATCATAGACCTTGTAGGAATGGGAGAGAATCGTGCTGATGCCAGTGGATGAACGCCTGTGCAGTGTATCGCCCATGTCCAGTTTCCCCTCGTCAAAGAGTGAGAAGAGCAAGGAACCACCGAAGTCAGACGGAAAGCCCGCGCCCGATAAGGCCGAGCGTCTTGAGAAGGGCGGAGTCGGCAAGAAGAAGTGAGACCACGCGGCAAGAACGGCGTGCGCCAGCGGCCGACCGCCCGCTGGCGCTGCCCCCTCCGGATACCTGAATCGGCATGCACGGGTTCGGTTGTTGCCCCCGCCCACCCACGACCGCTATGCTAGACCGTCGGTCGTCTCCCCCTCGCAGGACAGCGACAGGCGCTGTTGATCCACGCCGGGCCACGCGATATGCAACGCTGGGCTTCCTACCTTGCCGTCCATGCCAAGCAAGTGCTTGTCAAATGTCTCGACTCGTCGTATCCGGAAACGGACCGCCGTGGCCACATGGACAGCGTCCTTCGGGGAGAGCTCATGGTCCCAGATCAGCTCCCGAGCGGTCTCCGCAATGTAGCGGTTCACATCCTTGACGTCTATGAAGCTGTTCTGGAAGAAGTCCCGTATCACCTTTGCGTCCGACTTCGGTATCTGCGTCTCGCGGCTCAGCTTGATGACCTCGACCAGCGTAAGTGCCGAGGTCACTATCCGAACCTGGCCGGCCTGCGCCGCCTCGAGCACCCCTCGGCAGGCGTCAACACGATCCGCTTCCGCCTTGAGCCATCCCAGGAACGCGTTGGCGTCCCAGTACCGGAAGTCCACGCTCAATCCGCCCTTCGAAGTATCCCGAGTACGTCATAGATGCCCGGGAGGGTGCCATCCGGCGGAAAGACATGCATGTCCTCCACCTGGATGCTGACAGGCTCACCGTTGCCTCGGTACCTGACAGTGCCCGACACCGATACCCTCTTCTGGAACGCCTCCATTACGTCATCCAGCATTTCGTCGTCGAAGAAGCACTGCATCGACCTCTTCGTCACGGCGTCGTGCACCATGAATCTCAGCCCATGCACTTCCGTGATGGTCTGCAGTATTCCCTCGATGGATCCCCAGTCGCGGCTTTCGACCCCGGCCCGCGCGTCCGCATTCGCCACTGCCCTGGCGGTCAAAGGGTGCGCCCGGCTGTTGCGCCAGACCCGTACCAGATCGGGGCCGCCGGGGGCCCCACCTACGATGCCTGCCAGTTTGGCCGTGTTTGCTACTGCCTTCTCGCCGTAATGCGGGGGCGGCACATTGCCGCACTCCACTGCCACGATCCCCTGCTCGACGGTGTCCAGTACCTGCGGGATGACGCTGGCCTCCGCTCTCAGCGGGTGGGGCACGAAATCAACGCACACGCTTCCCTCGTGCACGCCAACGGTCCACTGCAGTCCCTTGCCCGTACCGTGCACCTGCCTCGTGACGTCGGTGACTATGGCAAAGAAGGCTCGGATCCCCTGCTCGAACTTGTCGGCAGGGATCTGCGGGCCCGATATCTCGAGCGTCAGACCCTCGGCAGTACCTCGCTGAATGGTCGCCATCTGCAATCCCTTCATAGTGCCCCCGCGTGGAACTGGTCGCACGGTGCCATCGGCGTTCCGATGTGGTATGGTTCGGCGCGAGCCAACCCATTCCCTGCCACCAAGGCGGCCATCCGTGGCCTTCTCGGCCGCGTCCCTCGGTCGCGACTCCACAACTCCAGCACCATTCTACCCGATGTGCCGCGTCTATGATCGTGCATATCATCATCGCCCCGTGCCCGGCCGGTGCCGGCCCACGGGCGCCGGCATCGCGGCTGAAGGTGCCCCCCGGACCAGGGCGATGGCGCTCGGCTCGGAGACCCCCGCTCGGAAGCCTCGCTGCGTCGCCTGGCGTGTGGACCACGCCCCGGAAGCCTGCTAGCCCGGCTTCGCGCCTTGCGCCGGGGCATCGACCGGGACCACGCGCATCACCGGCGCAACTGTGCCGCGCTCCACAGCGACCGGCGCCCCACGGGTGCGCGCCCTACAACGGCTGTCGTGCCGTCATCCTGTCCCATCCTGTCCATCCTGTTCCATGTCTCCGTCGTCCGCCGTCGCCAGCGGCACCGTCGAGCGCGGACCATACCAGGTCCGCCCCCGAGCCCCGCCCATCGGCTGCATCCGGAAGATCAGCTCACGCGCCTCGTCCGGCCAGAAGATGCCCTCCTTCACCAGCGCCACCGCCGCGTTCGCCAGCTCGTTATAGTCGGGCTGCAGGGCCGCGATCATGCTGCTGTCGGCGACCACCCGCAGCGGCCCATCGCTGAAGCGGGGCGCCAGCTCCTCGGTAATCGGCCCCTCGATCCGCCGCCAGTATTGCGATACCGGCCCGCTGTAGAAGATCTTCCGCTGCTCGCGCACGTTGGCGTAGCTGGCATACTCGTAGATGCCGACCAGCGCCGGCGGCACCCGCATGACGGCGCAGATCTCCTCCCGCAGCATCCGGGGGAGCGTCTGCACCACCACCTCGTCCGGCGAGACCCCGTGGACATCGAGCTTCATTCCCCGCCCCATCACCAGTGGGCGGCGCTGGTCGGCGTTGCGCACCGTCCACTGATCCCACAGGGCCTGGTAGTGGCGGATCTCCTCCTCGCTGAGGTGTGACTCCGCCGAGATGACCGCGGCGGGTACCCCGCCGCCGCGCAGGAAGGCGCAGTTGAACCGGGCGGCGGCCGTGTAGGTGTTGATCACCTGCTCGAGTGCCTTGATCGGGCTCTGCCCGTAGTGCGGATCGACCGGCGCGAAGAACCGGAAGTGGATTACCTCCGTATCATCGTAGTGCGCGCTCTCGCCGCTACCGGTGTCGTAGACATAGCCGGCGACGCGGCCCGAGCGCTTCCCCTGCCCGGCGCGGATGGTGACCCGGTCGGCACGGAGGACCTGGATCGCCGCCGGTGGCCCGCCACTGCGCCCGCGCGGTGGCACCAGCCGCCAGAACGCGTTGCCGTACAGCGCCAGCCACGCCGCCGTCTGCTCCATCAGACTATAGGTGTTGTCATCGGCGTTGACATACTCCAGCAGCCGCGCGAGGGGGTGATCCGCCACCGGCTCCCACACCCCGCCGCGGCAGCGCTCGACCCGCAGGGGGGCGCTCGCCACCGCCGAAGCGATCTCCATCACACAGGCATACACCCAGCCGTTGATCGAGAACGCCAGCGGGTGTGAGCGGTCGCTGATCGTCGGGTACACCTGCCCCTGCGGGCCGACCCAGACCAGCTCCGTCACTGACTTGCGTGCTCTGCCGAACCGTTTGAGGAACGCTGCGAGTGCATTCATAGTGATTGCATGAAAGTCGTTCGTGGAGTGGTGAGGCCCATTACGGCATAGCGCATCGCGTCCATGGCGTGATCGTTGACCTTCTCGGGCTCATCGGCAATCGTCGAGCCGTCGGCGCGGCGCCGCCAGCAGTACCCGGCCAGCTCGGCGATCACGTTGGCACAGGCCGGCGCGATGCGGATCGTGCCGGCGCTGAACCGGCTACCGACCGCCGTGATCCCGGGCACGACATCATTGTTGGCCCGCTCGGCTCGCACACCGGCCCGCCGCAGGGCGTCGATGTTCGCGGGTTCGGACGGGTCGCAGTACCAGCCGCTGACGTGGTGGCTCTCCTGCAGGTCTGCGGCGGCCCGCGCCCACCACTCGATGCTGCGCTGGCGCTCGTGTACCTCGGACACCAGCCACATCACCCCCTCCCCGTCGAGCCTGGCCACCACGATGACCCCCGGGTTCGTCCAGCCCCAGTCGACGCCCCCAACTGTGTTGGCGAACGGCTGCCCGACCGGCGGCTCGTCGATGTGCCGCTCCGGGACGAAGTCGGGATACACCAGCCCCTCGAAGGCCACGTACTCGCCCAGCACTTCCTGCCGCCAGAACTGGCTGCCCTCCCCGTACTCATCGCGCAGGCGGTTGACGAGGTCGACGCCGATGTACGGGTTGTCGAGCGTGGTGACCTCGACGATGTGGAGCCCTGCACGCGGCTGCCCGAAGGTGTGCCAGGCCCAGTTGCGCCCCTTCGGGGTGAAGGTCACGGCGATCTGGTGCTCGAATCCCGGCTGGCGAATGCGGCTGGCGCAGAAGCGCCAGGCATCCGGCTTCCACAGCCCGGCCTCGTCCCCCCACAGCCACGCCAGGTCGGCCCCGAGCAGCGACTCCGGCCGGTCGGCCGACCGCAGCCAGAACACGCTACCGTTCGGGAGCGTGACCTGCCGCGCCGACTTGTTGAACCGCCAGTCCTGCACCAGGCCCGTCTTCGTCGCCACGTCGAGCAGGTGGGGCAGCACCGCCTGCTCCAGTTGCGGGTGAGTGGCCGAGACGATCATCCCGCGCGAGCCGGGCTTCGCCAGCCCTTGCTTCAGTGCCCACATCACCCCGGCGAGGGTCTTGCCACTGCCCGCGCCCCCCCGGAACACCACCGTCGCCGCGGTGCTGTCCAGGAACTCGAGTTGCTTGGGGTGTGCCTCGAACTCAATCGTCGTCGGTGACACTGTCGTCCTCCTGGGCGCCCCCAATGCGGATCACGTAGTCCGTCGCCTTCGTCCCGCCACCTCCCGGACCGTCCTCCCCCGGTTTGGCGAGCACGCGCTTCAGGACCGCGATCTTCTCCGCAATCTGAGTCGCCTGTCTCAGATATGAGGCACGCACATTGGGTGGGTTGTCGGCATCGCGGTGCCCGCGCATCGCCTCGGTGTACTG
>CAZIWQ010000444.1:0-5924 GCA_964542355.1 uncultured Armatimonadia bacterium | reverse complement strand
TGGACGTGAAGCTGGCGACGAGCTATCGGGCGGAGCCGGGGCGGCTGCGCCTGGACGTGCACGTGGAGGACCTGCGGCAGGCTGACCGGCGGCTGCTGGTGCGGTTCGCGCTGCCGGTCAATGCCGAGGGGTGGACGTGGTGGGATGACATCGTGCGCTCGCGCAAGGTGGCGGGGGAGGGGGGCTACGAGCACACCTGCGGCATCGAGATGGGGGAGGGGCGGCTGAACATCTACCCCTTCAACTCGCTCGCCGGGCCGACAACGGCCCTGACGCTGGGGGTGCCACTGGACCAGGGGCCGCGCATCTGGACCGCGCGCTATGACGCCCGAGCCCGGCAGCTCATGGCGACGTTCTATCTGGGGCTGTCACGCGAGACGGCCAAGTTCCCGGGCCAGGCCTCGTTCTCGCTCATCATCTACGCCCATGATCCGCAGTGGGGGATGCGGTCGGCAGCCCGGCGCTACTATGACTTCTACCCGCAGGACTTCGTGAAGCGGTTCCCCTTCGAAGCCTTCATGAACTACGCGAACCTCGCGTACGCAACACCGGCGGGCAAGCTGGTGCTGGTGGGGTCGGGGGGGCCGACTCCCCCGCAGGTGGAGGATGGCAGCGATTTCGGTGAGGCGCTCCCGCACTTCACCCACATGCACGGGGGCTATGCCTGCGACTTCTGGCCGACCGATGATGCACGGCGACCAACTGACGACGAGGTGCGAGGGTTCCTGGCCCGGCATCACGCCGAGATCAAGGATCCACAGACGTGGTACACCGCGCCGGGGGAGATCCTCAAGCAGGCGACCCACAACGAGGGGGGGGCCATCCGCTTCCACCAGCAGACGTGGCGAAAGCCCGGCGAGGCCCACGGTGACAAGGACCGCAGCGGCTGGTTCATGGAGTTTCGCGTCAACGAGGACCCGGAGGTCTCCACGGCCGTGCGCGATTACGTGGTCCGTAGCCGGGAGGCGTGGTCAAAGGCGCAGCCTAACCTCAAGCCGTTCCACTGGTGCATGAGCTCGGACGAGATCCAGGGCTACACGGGCGACGGGAATGGCCCCGATTTCCGCCGCGAGCACCTCCGGACGGTCGATGTGCCGCTCAGCTATGGGACCAAGAACCTGACACTGGGCTGCGTCAACCTGATGAGCGACTTCCTGCGGACCTTCCTGTGGCCGGATTCGGTTACGCACCAGTATCTGACCACCGGCAATGCCAATGCCTTCAACCGCACCTTCAGCTTCCCCTACGTCGACATGGGGATGGTGGAGTGGGAGTGGAACCGGTCGGACCTGTTGCAGATGCCGATCTACATCCGCACGATGTCCTACCACAAGCTCTACCGCTACTGGCGGGTCTGCGGCCGGGGGGAGGAGGACAGTGCCAGCGTGGTCAGCCACCTGAACCGCTGTCTGATGTGGGCGACCTATCCGGCGGTGTGGGCGATCGAGGTCGTCGGGCACAACCTGGATGAGTACCGGCATCTGTACCGCAGGTACGTACCGATCATCGAGGCGCTGTCCGCGGCCGGCTGGGAGCCACTGACCGATGCCCATGTTGACAAGCCGAACGTCCTGCTGGAACGCTACGGGCAGGGAGAGGACGGCAGCCTCTACTATGCCGTCCAGAACCCCGGGAGCGAGGCCACCGACGTCCGGGTGACGGTCGACTGCCCGGAGTTGGGGATGCGGCCCAGTGCCGACCTGAGGGCGTATGACCTGACGACGCGCGAAGAGCTGCGCGTGTCCCCGGTGGTGCACATGGACCGCGGCAAGCTGCCAATGAACGTGCGTGTGAGCCTGCGGCTGGAGCCGGGCGAGACGAGGGTGTTCCACCTGGCCGGGCCGCAGGGGCGGACCCAGGAAGCGTTGCGGCAGGTGCGCCGGGGGGTGGGGCGGCTGGAGCGGCTGTACGGCGTGTCGCTCAGCGACGCGCCTGCGCCGGCCCCGACGCCGCAGCCGGCGGGCGCCACGGCCCGGACCGTTGATGAGCTCTCCGACTACCTGACGACCCTTGCGGCCGGCACGCGCCTTCCCGCCAACATCAACCGCACGAAGCTGATCTACCGGATGCTGGATGAGCTGGCCCCGGCGGCGCTGGCGGCGCTGCAGATGGGCCTGAAGCTCCCGAGTTGGCCAGCGGCGCGGACCGGCGCCCCCCTGACCATCCCGGTGGAGGTCGCCAATCAGGGCGACGGCCCGCTGGTGATCTCGGCCGTCACGGCGGCCACACCATTCGGTGAGGGTGTCACGATGCGGGTGCCGCCCGGAGAGCGGACGATCGCCGCCGGTCAGTCGGAGACGGTAGCCATCGAGTTGACGGTCGGTGAGACGGCGGGCCGCAGGCTAATTCCGGTCCTGGTCAGTGTGACCGCGAAGCGCGGAGATGTCGGTGCGACAGCGGCGCGGGTTGTGGATGTACGGCAGCGAATAGCGAATAGCGAATGAGCTGATAGCTAACGACACGGTGCGGCCAGAGACGACGTGCCGCGACAGGCTCAGAGGGCAACGACAGGCCGGTAGGCAAGGGTGGGCAGCATCAGGCAACGCGCCGTTCGCTGTTAGCTATCAGCTATTAGCTGTATTGGCTATCAGCTCATTAGCTACTCGCTATTCGCTCACAGGAGGTCACCATGAAGAGGCTGCAACAGGTGCGATCGTGCGGCTGGATCATCGGGCTCGTAGTGGCTGCAATCGGTGCCGCGGGCGCCGAGAACCTGTACCCGGACCCGAGCTTTGAGGCGAGCGGCATCGTCGGGACGGCACGGACCGGTGAGAGGGCCGCCCACCTGAAGGTCGGGGAGCGCAGCCACTGGGCCGCCGTGGGCACGACCCTCACGGTGGAGCCGTTCGCGCGCTATCGGGTGAGCGAATGGGTCAAGGGGACAGTCGGCGGCGGGACGTTCTATGCTCCCTACTGCTTCGACTGGAATAGCTACGAATGGGCCTTCACCAGCGGCCATGCAGTCCGCACGACGCCGGAGTGGACGCAGGTGGAGCTCACCTTCGTTTCGCCCACGGGCACGATGACGGTCAACCCGCTGGCGTACATCGAGGCGCAGGGCAGTGAGGTCTGGGCCGATGACGTGGTCGTCGAGAAGGTCGCGGAGGCGGCGGCGGTGATGGCCGCGGTGGAGGCCAAGACCGCGACCGCGCGCAGTGCGGATGAGGTGCAGATGCTGGCGCGCTGGTATCTGAAGACAGGGCGGGTGGAGCCGGCGGCGGGGCTGATGCGGGCTGCCGGCGGCCTGACGCGCGCGGATATCGCCAATCAGATTGCGCGGCAGATCACCGACAAGGCAGCGCGCCGGCCGTATGTGGTGGCGATGGTCGCGGCGGGTGGCCCGACCTGGCATGCGGGGCTGGAACGGTTTGACGAGATCACGCGCGACATGGATGAGACCGAGCGGCTGGTGGTGGCCGCCGAGGCACTGGCGGCCAACCCCGGGGAGGAGCGCGCAGTGCGCAGCCTCAAGCTGATCGTCGAGCGCGCCGCCCACACCAGCACGCCGCTCGGCACCGTGGGGGAGAGCCGGGCCCGTGTGGCGCAGGCCCGCCAGGCGCTCGAGCAGGCGACGGCGGCGGTCCCCGCCGACAGTGCCGCGGCAAAGGAGTTGAAGACTGCGATGCAGACCATCGAGCAAGCCCGGGCGGAGGTGACGGCGCGGACAGAACAGCTTGGGCACTGCACCGTGCGTGTGGGCGGCAAGGCCCTGACGCCGCAGACCCACACGATCGTCATCCCGGATGAAGCGACACCGCAGGAGGAGTACGCCGCCCGCGAGCTGCGCTATCACCTGGAGCTGGTGACGGGGCAGGACTTCCCCGTGTGCCGCGAGAGCGCGGTCGGCGAACGGACGCCGCTGCTTGTGGGCAAGTGCCGCCGCACGGCGGACCTGGCGCCGGAAGTCGACTTCGCAGGGTTAGGGGACGAGGGGACCCACGTCAAGACCGTCGGCCCGGCGCTGGTCCTGGCCGGCAACAAGCGCGGTGTGCTGTACGCGACGTACAGCTTCCTCGAGGACAGTCTGGGGTGCCGCTGGTTCACCCCCGACTGCGCGACATGGCCGCGCGCGGGGACGATCGAGGTGGGTGCGGTTGACCGCCGCTTCCTGCCGCCGCTGGAGTTCCGGATGGGCGACTACCCGGTGGCACGCGAGGGGACGTTTGCCGCGCGCCTGCGCTTCAACGGGGACAACCACGGGATGAGCGAGGAGCAGGGCGGTCGGCGGGGAGTGGCCGGCCTGGCCCACACCTTCGCCGCCCTGTGCCCACCGGAGAAGTACTTCGCCCAGCACCCCGAGTACTTCTCCCAGGTGGGCGGCAAGCGCCAATCGGGCTATGCCCAGCTCTGCCTCACCAACCCGGAGGTGCTCCGCATCTGCATCGAGGGAGTCCGGCGCTGGATCAAGGAGCGCCCGCAGATGAAGGTGTTCTCGGTATCGCAAAACGACACCCACAACTACTGTGAGTGCGAGCAGTGCCGGGCGGTGGCCGAGGCGGAAGGCAGCCAGATGGGACCCGTGCTGCGGTTCGTCAACGCCATCGCGGACAACATCAAGGCGGATTACCCGGACGTGGCCATCGAGACGCTGGCATACCAGTACACCCGCAAGCCGCCCCAGCTCACAAAGCCACGGCCCAACGTGATCATCTGCCTGTGCAGCATCGAGTGCTGCTTCATCCACCCGCTGGAGACGGACCTGTTCAACAAGACCTTCGTGGACGACATTCGCGGGTGGCACAAGCTCTGTGACCGGCTGTGGATCTGGGACTACATCATCAACTATGCCCACTCGATCTGTCCGTTCCCCAACCTCCAGGTCCTGCAGCCCAACATCAAGTTCTTCATCGACAACGGGGTGAAGGGGATCTACGAGGAGTCGTGCTACTACACGAAGGGCTCGGAGCTGCAGGAGCTGCGCAACTACATCATCGGCAAGACGCTGTGGGACCCGGCCTACAGCACCGACAAGGCCATCGACGAGTTCTGCGCGGCCCACTACGGGGCGGCGGGACCACATCTGCGTCGCTACCTGGACCTGATCCACCGCGCTACGCAGCAGGACCCGAAGCTGCACGTAATGATCTACACGCACCCGAAGCAATACGTGACCCCGGCGATGATCGCGCAGGCGCGGGCGATCTTCGAGCAGGCGGAAGCGGCGGTGCAGGACGACCCGGTGCGGCTGCAGCGCGTGCAGGTGGCGCGACTGCCGATGCTGTATGCCGAGATCACGCTCAGTACCGGCGGGGCGTTTGCCGAGCGCGGGGACGAGCTCGTGCAGCAGGGCGGGAGCGATGTGACGGCGCTTGCCGAGCGCTTCGAGAAGATCGCACGGGCGGCGGGGGTGACCAAGCTCCGCGAGGGCGGCCCGCAAGCCGACCTGGATGCCTGGCTGCAGTCGGTCCCGCGCCGCACCCGGGCGCTCAAGATCGAGCGGCTGCGCAGCGCGCGGCTGGAGGTCAGCGTACTCCCCGAGTCGGGGGGGCGCATCTGGCGAATGCGAGAGCTCCCGACAGGTCGCGACCTGCTGCAGGTGGTGGGGAAGGAGCAGGCCCGTGATCCGCAGGACGGGGGCTACGAGGAGTACAGTCAGTCCGGCTACCGGGCTCCCGGTTGGTCCGAGCCGTACACGGTCACGGAGCGCGGGGAGAGACGGCTGGTGTTGGAGGCGACCCTCAAGAACGGGCTGCGGGTGACGCGGCGGCTGGAGCTGGATGCGACGCGGCCGCGACTGACGATCAGCTCGACGGTGACGAATGTCGGTGCCGAGGCGCGTGTGGCCGGCCTGCGGGCCCACCCGGAGCTCGCGGTCGGCTCCACCGCACGGGCGAGTGTGCAGATCCTGGGTCAGGGGGGCCGATGGCGGAGCGTCAACCTTGCGAACCGTGCCGACCCGCTGGCGGAGAAGGAGCTGTGGCTGC
>CAZIWQ010000443.1:0-5930 GCA_964542355.1 uncultured Armatimonadia bacterium | reverse complement strand
ACGGCGGACGGCAACGGCGAACGGCTCGCGGTCTGGTGACCGCTCCTACCACGGCAACGACCGCGGCCACGGCAAGACACGGCAACGACACACGGCTATCGGCCCAACGCCTCCAGGGCGCGGCATACCGCCAGCCGCGCTGCCACCAGCGCCTCCGGGTCCGGCAGGATCGACGTCGAATAGCGCCCCCCCGCGTTCGGGATCTCTACCAACGCCTGCGCCTGCTGCAACGCCCGCTCGGCATCCCCCGTCGCCTTCCCCGCCACCTTCGCCACCACAACGGCCTCGCAGAGCAGATACAGGTACTCGTAGTCCTCCATCCCCTCACGCGCCTGCTCCAGCCGCACCGAGCTCACCGCGCCCGCCTGCCCCACCGGCGCCCCCGGATAGGCCAAAAAGCCGTCCCCGTTCGGATAGCGCACCCACGTCGACTTGCCCGGCTCCCCACTCTGGAAGATGTAGCTGTGCCACCCGAACTCGTACGGGTCGTACGTGAGCCAGTCAATCCCCCAGAACTCGTAGGCCCGCACATCGTACTTGAAGCAGTAGTAGGGGAGCAGGCGCTCAATGCCGCAGTAGGGGGTGTCCGTGCACATCTGGCCGTCCGTCGTCCACCAGATCGTGTCGCCCGCCGCCTGGCGCTCGCGGATCACGTCCACCGGCACGCAGCCGTAGCTGCCGATGCCCCACACGCTCAGCGCCCCGTTCCACGCCGGGATGTGCCGCCACGTGCTGGAGTAGATCGGGATCGCGGGGTCAACCTCGCGGATCATCTGGCACAGGGCCTGCATCTGCTTGATGATCGGCGCGTTGTGGTCGTAGGGCTCATCTGAGATGTAGAGCGTGACCTTGCGGTCCCACCCCTTCTCCTTCAGATGGTTCCAGTAGGTGCGCAGGAGCGCCTGGTAGGCCTTGCGATAGGCCGGCCGCAGCACACTGCGGTCCGCGCCGTCGAAGGGATAGGTACCCTCATACGGCTGCTCGCCCCCGATCGCGCGCGGCGGGAAGCCCCAGCCGAAGCAGTAGAACAGTCCCGGCGTATAGCTGTGCGGGAGCCTGAGGGTGTCAAAGTACAGCGCCGCTGCCTGATCGAACTCGGTGAAGTCGGCGCTCACCTTCCCGTTCTCATAGCGCAGGACCGGGTCGGGGGTCACGCGATCCGGGCAGGTGCGGCGCTCGGCCATGAAGCGCCAGAACTGCTCGCGCGTCTCGCGCGTCGACCGGCCCGGCACCCGCCACCTCTCCCCCGATTGGCGCACATCATAGATGGCCTTCAAGTGCCCCTCGGCCGGGAGCGCAAAGCCCCACACGTGCAGCTCATACGGGATGGTCACGCTCGTGTCGGCGGCGCGCAGCGTCACTGTGCCGCGATAGTCGCCCGGGGTGGCGGCCGCCGGGACCCGCACGGTCACCCACACCGGCTGTGTCGTGTCGGCCGCGAGGTCGCAGCGGTCGCGCGGCAGGATCGGGTCGGGCCACAGGCCCGCCCACCCGTCACTGGCGCCGGCACCGGTCGGGAACTTGCGGTGCCACGCCGGGCTGTCGGTGCTGTAGTAGCTCGTCTTGTAGTCGATGGGGACATAGCCCACAACCCCGACTGCCGGCGCGCCCAGGCGCTCCCCTCCCGCCGTCGTCGGCGGGGTGACCTCCACCCGCACGTCGGTGAGCGCGCGCGGGCTGCGGACCGCAAGCTGCAGCGGCTCGTCCTCATTGCGCGCTGCATACAGGCGGACCGGTGCGGGGGCGGCGGCGGCGGCGCCGGCGCCGGAGTACACCGTGCGCGGCGGAGCATCATCGGGGAAGACCTTCACCACCGCGTTGACCGGCCACGCCACAAGCCCCGCGGGGCCCGCGCTGCTGCGGGCCTGCAGGCGACCCACAGTGCCCGGCGCCACCTCCGTCAGCAGCACCCCGTCGTGGAACACCGTCCCGGTGGCGAGGATCGTCAGGTGAAGCTGGAAGCTCGCGATGTCCGGCGGCATCTCGAAGGTCGCGGCACGGAGCGTCCAGTCGGAGGTCCCGGTGATTGCGGGGCCGATGCCGGTGTACTTGAGGCTCTCGCACAGCTCGCCCTTCTGGTTGCGATAGTGGGCATGGAGCTGGGCGCTGTCGCGGATATCGGCGGTCTTGAGCCAGGCGGCATACAGGTACGTGCGCCCCGGCCGGACCGGCACGTTCTGGCGCCAGCCGAGCCAGGCCCGGTTCGCGCCATGGGGGACCACGATGCGGGCGGCGCGGGCGCCGAAGAGCCCCGGGGTGGTGAGGCCCATCTCGCTGCCGGCGGGGCGCTCACCCTCCGCCCCCCCCGGCCAGTCGGTGGGGAGCTTGTCGCCCTGCTCGAAGCTCGGGTTCCGGCACAGGTTCCGGGGGCTGTCCATCAGGGCGGCGTAGTCGCCGCCGGGGGCGGCCGTGATCGCCGGGTCGGTGGCGAGGTAGACGTAGTACGTCGCGGCGGTGTGCGGGGCGACCCCGGCCTCGAACAAGAGCCGATCGCCGAGGCGATAGTGGGCGAGCAGGCGGCCGTCCTGCGTCACCCGCGGCGAGGCCGGGTTGAGCCGGCCCCGCAGCCGCGCGGCGAGGGCGCTCACATCGGTGGCAACCAGCACATCGGCGAGCGGCTCGTCGGACAGGTTCAGCACGCGCACCGGCACCCGATAGTCCCACTGGTGATCGTCGGCCGGGTTGTCATCGAACCAGGGGGCGTCGGCACCGGTGACGGTGAGCTGCAGGCGCTCGGGCGCAGCGGCTGTGGCGGTCAGGCTCGACTCGCCCAGCCGCTCGAGAGTGACATCATCAAACCACGCGGTGCCGGTGCCGCGCAGCACGGTCCCGAGGTCGGCGCGGTTGGCCGCTGCGGGGGCGGTGAACTCGGCCGTCACCTCGCGCCAGTCATACGTCCCCTCGCCCGCAACCGGCATCGGCGAGATGAGCATCGGCTGCTTCTCATTGCCAACGTGGATGTACCAGCCGACAGAGCCCTTGACGTTGTCAGCTTTCACCCAGGCGACGAGGCGGTAGCGAGAGCCACCGGAGATATGGATCCCTCCCTGGCGGGTGGCGATCCAGGTGGGCTCGGCCCCCGCGGCGACCACGGTCTTGAGCACCCGCTTGCCGGAGTGTGGGTTCTCGGTGGACCACAGTGCGCGGTGGGTCTCATCCTCGGCGTCATGACGCCAGCCGGCGGGGGTCTCGCCGGTGCCCTCCTCGACCCCACCGTTGCGCACCCCGTCGGCGGCGGCGAGGAAGTCGGGGACCTGCCAGGCGGCGGGGTTATCGAAGTAGACATAGTAGGCTGCTGTCGCACGGGCGGCGCACTCGGCGGGGAGGATGAGCCGGCCGCCGGCGGGGAGCGGGCCGCGACGGAGGCTCGTGCCCGTGGGGTCGGTGAGCTCGAACAGCATCTCGGTCCCCGCGGCATCGCACACGCGCACAGCTTCGGCGGCGGCGCCGATGAGGTTAGCCTCGCCGGGCCGGGTGCCGATGGGGACGGCGACGGGCTCGCCCTGGACCGCTTCCGCGCCCTGGTTAGTGACCTCGACGGCGATGCGTTGGTGCCACAGTCCGTCATTGCCGAGGTACAGGGGAGGGTGCCAGGCCGGTGCGGCCCCGGCGAGGGTGGCGAGGGTGAAGGCGAGGGCGAGGGTGAGGGTACACAGTGTGGCTCTCATGAGGTGGTCTCCAGTGTCTGTGCTGAGGGATGCCGACGTGCGCCGTACCGTTGCCGTTGCCGTGTCCGTTGCCGTGGTCGTTGCCGCGGTCGTCGCCGTGGTAGGAGCGCTCCCCTGAGCGCGAGCCGTTGCCTTTGCCGTGCCGTGGCCATGGCCGTGGCCGTGGCCGTTGCCCTGGTCGTTGCCGTGGTCGTCGCCGTGGTAGGAGCGCTCCCCTGAGCGCGAGCCGTTGCCTTTGCCGTGCCTCGCCGTGCCCCGGGTCACGGGACACGCCCACCGGCTTCCCACGGCCCGACCCGGCACCACCGGTACTCGCCGATCGCGCGTGCCAGCTCCCTGCGGACCGGGTTGTCGAGAATGTAGTTCAGATAGACGACGTAGTCCTCTTCACTCCGGATCGTGTGCTCGTAGTATCCTTCCTCCCATAGCGCCCCGCTGCGCCCGAGGGCCGCATTGACGCGCCTCGCGATCAGCTTCTTGAGGTCCCCGATGGCGCCCGCGAGCTCCTTCTCCGTACCCAGCTCGAACATGAGATGCACGTGGTCAGGCATGACAACATAGCCATCCAGCCGCGAGAAGCCGTGTGCCAGGGCTTCCTCAATCAGCCGCGCGGCAGTGTCCTTGGCCTCCGCGCGCTCCAACAGCGGTTCGCGGTTGACGCAGCAGAGCGTGACCGAGTAGGTACGGCCCGGCTCGGAGCGACGGAACAGCCGCAAGCGATGGCGATGCGGTTCGTCAGGCATTGGGAGCCTCACGCATTCGGCGGACGGCGACGGCGCGCGCTCAGGGGAGCGCTCCTACCACGGCAGGGACACGGCAAACACCAACGTCGGGCGGGGGGCTCCCCCCCCCGCCCATCGCGCTCAGGGGAGCGCTCCTACCACGGCAGACGGCAACGACAAAGGGCCGCCCCTGCCGCCCGCCGTTGTCGTTCCCACACCCCACATCCCTGCCGTTATACGTGCCACACGTACAGGTCGCGGTCGGTCAGCGGGAGGTCGATCCAGCGCCCGCCCTGGCGATGACTCTCTGCCACCGCCAGGCAGATCTCGGTCGCATGGTGCGCGATGTCCACGTGGTTGAGCGAGGGGCGCCCCGTCTCGTAGGCCTCGACCAGGTCCTCCAGGCAGGCCACCGTGGCACTGCGGTGGATGCGAATGTCCAGCGGCTCCGGGATGAACCGGGGCCACTTCAGCGGTGGGTCCTGCGGCCGGCGCCACGACATGTCCATGCCGTTGTTCATCGTCGTGATCATCCCCGCGCTGCCCACGATCTCGACATCATAGCTGCCGAACGGCACCTGCCAGGCCTGGGTCCCGTTCTCGAACTCGATCTGATAGACGGCCCCGGGGTCGTGGTCGAGGCGGCCGGCGACAATCTGCGTATCGCGGGGCTGCAGCTCGCCGCGCACCCGGGTCGCGCGTGGCTCGCCGAGCATGTACATGGCAAAGTCCACGGCGTGGATGTTGCTGTGCAGCAGCGAGCCGCCCGAGAGCTGGATCACCGCGCGGGGCTCGCCGATGTGCCCCTGCGCAATCAGTGCGCGCACGGCCTGATAGTGGTCGCCGAACCGGCGCAGGACCCCGGTGTTGAACACCGTGCCGTTGGCGTCGACGGCGCGTTTGACCGCATCGGCCTCGGCCATCGAGCAGGCCATCGCCTTCTCGAGGTAGATCATGCGGACTCCGGCCTCGGCGACCGCGACTGCCAGCTCGGAGTGGTTCTCCCCCTTCGTGCAGATCGCCACCATGTCGGGCTTCTCAGTCCGGATCATTGTGAGGTAGTCGTCGTACAGCGCCGTGCACCCCCACTTCTCGGCGAAGGCGTCACGCTTCTCAGAGAGGAGGTCGCAGCCGCAGGCGAGCTCGAGGCGGTCGCTGGCACGGCAGGCACCGGCGATCGAGTAGGGCAGGCGGAAGGCCTCGTAGCCGACGATCTCCTCACAGATAGTAGAGCCCATGCGACCCAGGCCGATGATCCCGACGCGGTAGGTTTGCACCGTGAGCCTCCTGCATGGCCTCGCCCGGGCCGGCGCGGCCGCGCGCGGCGCGAGAGATGGCCAGGGGTGGAATGGCTTGGCGAGCGGGGAAGGATTTCGTCCGGGGATACGGAAACACCTTGGGAGGCGGAGGACGGCGAACGGCATGTCTGCCTCACCCCCGGCCCCTCTCCGTCCCGGAGAGGGGAGAACGGCAAACGGCACGGCGGACGGCATGTCCGCCTCACCCCCGGCCCCTCTCCGTCCCGGAGAGGGGAGAACGG